>NZ_CP121685.1:0-300000 GCF_029760915.1 Olleya sp. YS
ATGAGTGTAACTGCGCAAACGGTATGGAATAATTGTCTCCTATTTATAAAGGATAATATCCAGCCACAAGCATACAAAACTTGGTTTGAGCCAATTGTAGCGGTTAAATTAACGGACAATGCACTTAGCATTCAAGTACCAAGTAAATTTTTCTACGAATGGCTAGAAGAACACTATGTAAAATTATTAAAAGTTGCTTTAACTAAAGAATTGGGTGAAACTGCCAAACTAGTGTACATTATTAAAATGGAAAACACCTATGGCAACAAACAACCATTTACAGAAAAAATTCCAAGTTCTAATAGAAGTGCAGTAAAGTCGCAAGACGTTGATGTACCGCTTAATAATAAGAACCCAGAGTTAAGAAACCCTTTTGTAATTCCTGGTATTAGAAATGTAAAAATCGAATCTCAACTTAATCCAAACTATAATTTTGATAACTTTTTAGAAGGTGATTCTAACCGATTAGCACGTAGTGCTGGTTTAGCAGTATCTGCAAAACCTGGAGGGACATCTTTTAATCCCTTATTAATTTTTGGTGGTGTTGGATTGGGTAAAACACATTTAGCACATGCTATTGGAGTGGATATTAAAGATAAATATCCAGAAAAAACAGTTTTATACATCTCTGCTGAAAAGTTCACACAGCAATATATAGACTCTGTTAAAAAGAACAATAGAAATGACTTTATACACTTTTATCAATTAATAGATGTATTGGTTATTGATGATGTACAATTCTTATCTGGTAAATCTGGAACACAAGATGTATTCTTCCATATTTTTAATCACTTACATCAAAACGGAAAGCAAGTTATTTTAACCAGTGACAAAGCACCTGTGGATATGCAAGATATTGAACAACGTTTACTATCTAGATTTAAATGGGGACTTTCAGCCGAATTACAAACACCAGATTTTGAAACACGTGTTTCAATTTTAAAGAATAAATTATATCGTGATGGTGTAGAAATGCCTGATGATATTATTGAATACGTTGCTAAAAACATCAAATCTAATATTAGAGAATTAGAAGGTGCTATTATCTCTTTAATTGCTCAATCTTCGTTCAATAAAAAAGAAATTAATATTGAATTAGCTAAGCAAGTCGTTGAGAAGTTTGTAAAAAATACTAAACGTGAAGTTTCTATTGATTACATTCAAAAGATTGTATCTGATTACTTCCAAATGGATGTAGATACCTTACAATCTAAAACTAGAAAGCGTCACATTGTACAAGCTAGACAGTTAGCCATGTTTTTTGCAAAAAAATTCACCAAAGCCTCATTAGCTAGTATTGGTTCTCAAATTGGTAAACGTGATCATGCTACGGTTTTACATGCTTGTAAAACAGTAGATAATTTATCCACTACAGATAAGCAGTTTAGAAAATACGTTGAGGATTTAACCAAAAAACTGTCGGTTTAATTAATTAATTTCCGATATCTCGGAAAAAATATATGACTAAAATTTTAATGGTTTGCTTAGGAAACATTTGTCGTTCTCCTTTAGCAGAAGGTATTTTAAAATCTAAACTAGATGCAGACTTTTTTACAGTTGATTCTGCAGGAACCAGTGCTTATCACATTGGTAATAAACCAGA
The DNA here is from genome assembly GCF_029760915.1 of Olleya sp. YS. Lineage (NCBI taxonomy): Bacteria > Pseudomonadati > Bacteroidota > Flavobacteriia > Flavobacteriales > Flavobacteriaceae > Olleya > Olleya sp. YS. Next base: position 1,604 of record NZ_CP121685.1, read on the forward strand.
TGCAAGATCCATTGCTGTTGCAAAATTAAATGGTATTGATATTTCTAGTCAACGTGCTAGACAATTCAGCAAACAAGATTTTAAAGATTTTGATGTTATCTATGCAATGGATAATTCCAATTACAATAATATTGTTGCTTTAGCAGCTAATGAAGACGATAAAGCAAAAGTAAAATTAATTTTAAACACAATATCCCCAAATCAAAATCTAGACGTACCAGATCCATATTATGGAGGTGACAAGGGTTTTGATAATGTGTATCATCTACTAGACAATGCTTGTTCTGCTATTATAGAAACCCTTTAAAATAATTAATTTATTACCTTTAAAATCTATGGATAAAGGCACACTATATTTAATACCTTCGACTTTAGGAGATTCTAATCCTTTACATGTTTTACCCATTCAAGTGAAACATATTATAGACAGATTGGATACATTTATTGTAGAAAACTCAAAATCTGCAAGAAAATTTATAAAAAGTATAGCTCCAGAAAAGCAACAATCAAGTCTAACACTATTTGAATTAAATAAGCATACAGAACCAACAGACTTACCAAATTTTATACAAACTTGTTTAAAAGGTCAAGATTTAGGTTTACTATCTGATGCTGGTTGCCCAGGAATTGCAGATCCAGGAGCAGATATTGTAAGTTTAGCACATAAACATAACATACAAGTTGTTCCTTTAGTAGGCCCATCTTCTATTCTATTAGCTATGATGGCTTCAGGGTTTAATGGACAAAGCTTTGCTTTTAATGGTTATTTACCTATTGATAAAAATGAAAGAAAAACAGAGATAAAACGTCTTGAGCGAATAAGTTTTGAGCAAAATCAAACTCAATCTTTTATAGAAACTCCTTACAGAAACAATAAATTATTAGAAGATTTATGTGCTGTTTTGGGTGACCATACAGAAATTTGTGTAGCGTGTGATATCACTCTTCCTAAAGAATTTATAAAAACTAAAACTGTAAAGGATTGGAAAAAAAATAGTGTTAACCTACATAAAAGACCAACACTATTTATTATTCATAAAAGCTAATTACTAAGCTCTATTATATTTTACTTTTACCTTTTTTAAAGGTTTTATTAATGAAGTATCGTATCCAGAGAACTTCTTCATATAGTACTTAATAGTAGCACCATTGGCATCCGCAAAGTTTTGCTCGCCATAACTTCTAAGAAATTTTTTAACACTTCCTGGACCTGCTAGATGTGCTGCAGCTAATATACCTGATTCGGTCACCTTAACACCACTAACATATTTACCATTAAAACGTTTAATATCACGACGCAATACCCATTTATTACGTTGTGCATTAGCAATAAATGCTTTTTCTTGTAGTTCAGGATTATTTAAGAAGAAATTTGGATGATGAATTCCAATAACTTTTAAAGTACTTTTTCCAAACTGATATTTTCCTAAATACCCATATTGGTTGACTCTAAAATAATCGTTTTGAGATTCTTTAAAACCTAAAGCTTCTTTAAAGCCTGTAAAGGTCTTCCCTAAATGTGGGCTATAAGATTCAGGTTGGTAACAGTTTTCAACAGTTACCTTTTGCTCCTTTAATTGTTTTGGAGCAGGTTGTATAGAAATGACTATAACAACTAAAATAGATATTGTAAGTACTAGCGATAAAAACTTTCCAATATTTTTCATTTTTCTAGTTTTTGTAACCTTAAACCATGGTGGTTTTGAGGCTAAAATTTCGACGCGCAAATATACGACATTTTATTAAAAACTGAAAATCAATATGTTAACTTGTGTTAAAAATAGATAAAGTGCCCAGTTAGCTTACCATTACCGCTTATTTCTAGCGTTGGAAAAGGTACCTTTATAACATTAATAATGTTGAAAAATTGTTTTAAAAAAGTAGATTTAGTTTTAATCTTAGTTAAATCTGCATCTAAACTTAAATAAAATTGCTGACGTCGTTGTTGATTAGGAAAATGTACAGATTGAAGGTCATTAGTTCCATACAACAATCCATCTACTCCATATCCAACTGCTATGTTTAACCACTTGGGTACATTGCTGTCTTTAAAAAAAGAATGTACATTGGCACTTAACCAATAGGTTTGACCATTATAGTCTTTAATAACCTCTTCTAATAATCCTTCTCCCAATTTTTTAGGATTTTGTTTTGCATACGGACTTCTGTTAAAAGAATACTTTAGCTGGATACGTTGCTCATCCCATAATAAATCTTGTCCTACATACAAGCCAGCACCTGCTGCGTTTGCTGCAAAATCTCCCCAAGAAAAACCCCATTCTTTAGAAAATCCATCTAAAATTTCTACTGCTGTTAGAAAAGTAAACCCTAATGTTGCACCAAATACTAACTGGTTTTGTTGACTAACTCCACTCCATTCCAATGTTTGTGCTCCAAATCGACCCAATTGATAAGCAGTAAACGTATGACCTAACTTATCCATTTGAAACCACTCCGAATTATCGTTGATAGTATGAAACTTTGAACGCTCAAAATCTGCATACCACAATTGATCTAAACCAATTAAAGCTATAGATGCTAAACCAGTTTCGGTAATAATTACAGCGCTTCTTCTTTTGATATTTAAGGTATCACTTGGTGCAAAAAATGAAGTCGTATCGGTTTGTGCAACAGTGACAACCGAAAAAAAGAATAAGAATAAATACGATATATATTTCAACAAAAAAATTATCTATTAACGCCTTGACTATTAATCCAATTGACATATTCCTGTCTATTAGCATTATGCTGATTCAGGGTTTTAGCAAATTTATGGTAACCAAAGTTTTTAACATTAGCTACAAAGTAATAGTAATCGTGTTTTTCTGGATTTAGTACAGCATCTATTGCAGAGACGTCAGGCATAGTGATTGGTCCAGGAGGAATTCCTGGGTATTTGTACGTATTATAAGGCGAATCTATTTCTAAATCTTTATATAAAACACGTTTGATGACTTGATCAAAATCATTCTCTTTAGATTTTTTAGCAAATATAACGGTTGGGTCAGCTTGTAAAGGCATACCTCTTTTTATTCTGTTTAGATACACACCTGCAACTCGAGGTCGCTCATCGACTTTTGCGGTTTCCTTTTGCACAATAGAAGCTAAGGTCATCACCTCATTGACTGATAAGTTTAACGCTTTACGTTTGGCTTGTCTATTATTATTCCAAAACTTAAAATATTCTTTCAACATTTTATCTCTAAAAGCTTCCGCAGAAGTATTCCAGAAAAATTCATAGCTATTGGGTACATACATATTTATAACAGTACCCTCTGTAAACTTATTCTTCTCTAAAAAAGCTTTATCAGTCATAGCTTTTAGTAGTGTTAAGCTGTCTGGTTCTATTTGTTGAGCAATTCGACCTGCAAGGTCTTGGATACGTTCTTGATTATTAAAACTTAGTTGTATTGGTAAATTATTAATTCGGATTGAATTAATAATATCGTTATTACTCATGTCTTTTTCAATTGCATAACGACCTGCTCTTATATTAGTCGTATATTCTTTTCTTTCAGCTAAAGCATCAAAACTATTTATGTCTTTAAGTAAAGGAATTAGTTGTTCTCTAACATCTTCATATCTTGCATCTGTTGGAATATAAATATAAGCTTTATCATTATTAAAAGCAGTGTTTTTTTTAAACATCGCTCCATAAACAAAGTTTGCAAAGTATGCAGCTATGACTAAGCCTATAATGGCAATAGCCACTAAAATTTTTTTAATATACATCTGTGTTTATTAATTGAAATAAATATTCGTTTTTATAGTGTCCGTTAATAAAATTCCAGTCTTTTTTTAGTCCTATCTCTTTAAATCCTTGGTTTTTAAAGAGAATGATGCTAGCTTCATTGTTTTCTGAAATATTACAATACAATTGGTGTAAATCTAAATGCGTAAAACAATAATTAACTAATAATTGCACTGCCTCTTTACCATAGCCTTGTTGTCGGTTTTCAGTATCCTTAATCAAAATTCCAATACCTGCACGACGATTTTTAAAATCAAAATCAAAAATATCAATCATACCAATAGCAACATCATTAGTATTACAAATCACTAACCGCAGTTGTTTGACTTCAAAAATATCTTTGTGTGCATTATCTAAATATTGCTTTATTAAATATTTTGAATAAGGTGTAATGGTATTACTAATTTCCCAAATAGTTTCATCATTTTCAATCTGATGAATAAATGCTAAATCTTCAGGCTCTAAAGCACGCAGATAAATATGTTTGCCTTGTAATGTTAGCATGTAATTTCGCCTTTAAAAACTTGAGTTGCAGGTCCAATTAACATGACCTGTTTATAGGTGTCTTTTTCTTTATTAAAAGCCACTTTTAATTGTCCGCCTTCAACATTCAAATTAATTTCAGAAGCATCCGTTTGCCCTGTCTTATGCATAGCTATTGCTACAGCTGTTACACCAGTACCACATGACAACGTTTCATCTTCTACACCTCTTTCATAAGTTCTTACCGCAAAGGTGTTTTTGTTAACTTGTTCTACAAAATTTACATTGCTTCCAATTTCATTATAAGGCTGTCCATATCGTATTGATCTACCATCGTTTTTTACATCAAAAGCTGTTAAGTCTTTAACCACTTGGACATGATGTGGTGAGCCTGTATCCAAAAACTGATGGGTATCAAAAAGTTGGATGGTAGTGACATCTTTCATTTGTAAATGGATTAAACCGTCTTCAATCTTAGCATAATGTAATCCATCAATTGCTTCAAAAGTGGTTTCGTGTTTAATAAGCTGCAAAAATTCCGCGAAAGCAACAATACAACGTCCACCATTACCACACATAGTGCTTTCGTTTCCGTCTGCATTAAAATACACCATTTTAAAATCAAGAGTAGGATGATTTTCTAACAATATCAAGCCATCAGCACCTATGCCAAATTTACGGTCACATAAAAAAGCAATCCGTTTGGTATTATTTTTGTTGAAGATACCTTGTCTGTTATCAACGATAACAAAGTCATTACCTGTTCCTTGATATTTGTAAAAAGTTAGAGTCATTTAAAAATGCAAAAATTGTAAGACAAATATAAGTTTTTTCAGTTGTTAAAACGTCGTTAAAGTTGAAATAGGCACTCAATAATTAATTAATTTTAATCGTTAGTCTAATAAATCTAAACTAAGTTTTTTATATGAAGAAGATGTTAACTTTGGTTTTAGTTTCGGTATTAGGAGGCGCAATTACTCTAGGAACCTATAAAACCTTTCTTGAAAAAGAAGAACAGCCAATTGCAACAACATTGCAGGATAATCCTGTGTTTTTACCTACCAATTATAACTCAAATAAAACTGTTTTAGCTGCTGCTGAGGGTATAGATTTTACTACTGCTGCAGACAAAACTTTAGATGCTGTAGTACATGTTAAAAATGTAGCAGTTAATAATGTACAACCAACTTTACAAGACTTGTTTTATGGTCGTGTACCACAACGTAGACAGTTAGGTACTGGAAGTGGCGTTATAATTTCGCCTGATGGTTACATTATAACTAACAATCATGTTATTGAAGATTCTGAACAATTAAGTATCACCTTAAACGACAACAGGACATTAGTCGCAGAAATTGTGGGTACAGATCCTAAAACAGATATTGCGTTATTAAAAGTAGAAACTGAAGACCAGTTACCATACACTACGTTTGGTGATAGTGATTCTGCAAAAATTGGAGAATGGGTTTTAGCTGTTGGTAATCCGTTTAATTTAACCTCTACGGTTACCGCTGGAATTATAAGTGCTAAATCCAGAGATTTAAGTGGGCAAAGTACACAATCCTTTATACAGACTGATGCTGCTGTAAATCCAGGTAATTCTGGAGGAGCCTTAGTAAATACAGCTGGCGAGTTAATTGGTATTAATACTGCAATTACTTCGCAAACAGGGTCTTACATTGGATATTCGTTTGCGGTACCTAGTAACATAGCCAAAAAAGTGGTACAAGATATTATGGAGTTTGGTAACGTACAAAACGGTATCTTGGGTGTTATTGGAGGTTCTCTAAATAGTAACTATGCCGAAAAATTAGGAGTAGCAGAAACCGAAGGGTTTTATGTAGATGATGTTGAAGAAGATACAGGAGCTGCAGAAGCTGGAATTAAAAGTGGAGACATCATTAAAAAAATAGATAATATCTCTATTAAAAAGTTTAGCGATTTAAGAGGGTTTTTAGACTCTAAAAGACCAAATGATGTGGTTAATGTAACCTTGTTAAGAAATGGTGTAGAAAAAGAACTTTCTGTTACACTGCTTAAAAGTAATACCTATATTTTACCTGTTATAGGTGTTATTAAAAATGCGAAGCCAGAAGAATTGAGAAAATACAAAACTAAACATGGTGTAAAAATCATGAAAGTTAATGGTACTTATGGCAGATATTTACAAAGTGAAGGCATTGAAGAAGGTAACATTATAACTGCCATCAATAATATTAAAATTGAATCTATTGATGATGTTGATAGAATACTAAAAAACAGAGATACTTATCAACCTTTAAGCATTGAGTTAATTAACTCTAAAGGCGAAACTAATCGCTATGGTTTGAGGTAATCTTTTAAATACTTATTATAAAATGACAAAGCACTTAATTTAAAAATTAAGTGCTTTGTTTTTTTTGTGGATTTTGTTTTACGAAATCGTTTGAAATCTGTACTTTTGCCGAAATTTTCAAATTCAATTTTAACAACACACTAAACAAAAAACAATGTCCATTAACGAAACTTACGAAAACGAATTAGCGTTTCAGGCAGACAGACGTAGAGCAACAGTAGAATTTATTAAAATTGTTAGCGATTTATGGTATGATAAATCAATTGAACTAGTCCTGTTTAGAAACCAATTAATTGACAGAAATGTTTCCGAAATTTTAAATCTTCATGAATATGCTGGCGAGTTTGTGCAAAAACCAATCTCTGTATTTGATTCTGTAGAAATTGCTCAAGCGATTAAAACACTTGACGTACCTCCTGCAAAGTTAGATATTGGTAAACTTACATATGAATATCATTTAGAAGAAAAAAAGTATAGTAACGCGATGGCTTTTGTAGCAAATAAGCTTAAAGGCGCTAGCAAAACCAAGGATATTACACCTAAAGATGTCGTACTTTATGGTTTTGGTCGTATTGGTCGTTTGGTTGCAAGAGAGCTTATGACACGTACAGGTAAAGGTAGCCAACTGCGCTTACGTGCTATTGTAACTCGTGGTACAATGGATGCAACAGTTTTAGAAAAGCGTGCTGCATTATTACGTAACGACTCTGTACATGGTGATTTTTCTGGTACAGTGACAACAGATATTAAAAATCAAGCATTAATTATAAATGGTACAACAGTAAAAATAATTAATGCTAATCAACCTGAAGATATAGATTATACTAAATATGGAATTAACAATGCGTTAATTATTGATAACACTGGTGTGTTTAGAGATAAAGAGGCATTGACACGATTAAAAAATTCGCCTGGAGCAGATAAAGTCTTGTTAACAGCACCTGGTAAAGGCGTGCCTAATATTGTGTATGGTGTTAACCACTTAGAAAATAATCCTGACCAAGTAGATATCTTTTCTGCTGCGTCTTGTACTACAAATGCAATTACTCCTGTTTTAAAAGCAATAGACGACACTTATGGCGTTAAATCTGGACATTTAGAGACCATTCATGCTTACACAAATGATCAAAATTTAGTGGACAACTTCCATAAAAAATACAGACGTGGTCGTGCAGCTGGTTTAAATATGGTAATTACAGAAACTGGAGCAGGACAGGCGGTATCTAAAGCATTACCTAGTTTTGAAGGTAAACTAACTTCAAATGCTATTCGTGTACCAGTACCTAATGGATCTTTAGCTATTTTAAACTTAGAATTAACTTCAAAAGCAAGTATAGATAGTATTAATGCAACTCTTAAAAAATATGCTTTAGAAGGTGATTTGGTTGAACAAATCAAGTACGAAATGAGTGACGAGCTTGTTTCTAGTGATATTATTGGTAGCTCTGCACCTTCTATTTATGATAGTAAAGCCACCATTGTGAGAAAAGACGGAAAAAATGCAGTCTTGTATGTATGGTATGATAACGAGTATGGTTATAGCCATCAAGTGATAAGACTTGCCAAGTATATCGCTAAAGTTAGAAGATTTACATATTACTAACATCCAATTTTAATTTCTCATCGTATATTATAAAGCCTCGCAACTGTGAGGCTTTTTGTTATATTAAACCTATAAAGCAATCCTTTTTTTATATTTTCGCAAAGCGAAAGACAACAAACTAAATTAATATGTGTAAAACAAACTATCTATTAGCAACAATTTTCGTTTTAATTTTTTCATTTGCTACCTCTGCTCAAACGCAAACAACTGATGCAACTGATAAGTTATCATTAGATTCTGGAACATTAGAAAGTCAATTTGAATATTTAACAAAAAAGTCGACCAATTGGAGAGATGAGCGTGGACGATCTTACGAAGTAATTAGAAATGAATGGGTCGCAAAAATAAAAGCAAATACTTTAGACTCGTTAAAAGCTATTAAAAAAGACTTATTGGATACTCAAAATAAGGTTTCTGCTCAAAGCACTGAAATAGACCAATTAAAAAGTAGTTTATCAAACACTAAAACTAGTTTAGAAACTACAAATCAAGAAAAAGACAGCATGTCTTTATTTGGGATGCAAATGAGTAAAACTGGTTATAATGCGTTGTTATGGTCTATTATAGCAGGTTTATTAGCGTTTTTATTGTTTTTCATTTTTAAATTTAAAAATAGCCATGCAGTGACTAGAGCTGCAAAACTTAAATTAGAAGAAACGGAAGAAGAGTTTGAAGAACATAGACGTAATGCACTAGAACGCGAGCAAAAAGTAAGACGTCAATTACAAGACGAAATCAATAAAAACAGAAACAGTTAATTCAGTTTTTAAAATAATTATATAATCAATAAAAATCTGTAAATTGAACCTTACAGATTTTTTTATGACTATCATTCAAGCAAATTCATCACATTTAAATCAAATAGCACCTTTATTTGATGCATATCGTATATTTTACAAGCAAAACTCTAATATAGACGCAGCAAAACAATTTATAAAACAACGTCTAGAGAAGCAAGACTCAATTATTTTACTTGCTTTTGTAGACCATGAGCCTGTCGGGTTTACACAATTATTTTATAGTTTTTCTAGTGTTAGTATGCAACCCTTATTTATTTTAAACGATTTATATGTCAGTAAAGATTTTAGAAAACAAGGTATTGGCGTAGCACTTTTAAATAGTGCAAAAGCATTGTGTAAAACATATAATTATAAAGGCTTGGCTCTACAAACCGAAACGACTAATCCAGCTCAAAAATTATATGAACATTTGGGTTGGACATTAGATAAAGACTTACATTATTTTTGGACTAATCAATAAAAAAAGCACAATCAAAATGATTGTGCTTTTTAAATCTTTTAAATTAAAAACTAAACTACATAGCTCCCCATTCTTTTAGGGAATCTTTATTCATCTTAACATAATCAGCATTACCAGCTTTCTCTGCTCCTGCTAAAGACGCTTTAGCAGCTTTAATTGCTCCTTTTTTGTCTCCAGCTTTTGCATGAATTAAAGATTGTTGACGCAAATACCAAAATCTTGGTTGATTTTTAGTCATTTCTACAGCCATATCAATCCATTTTACTGCTTGATTAATGTCTTTTCCTGCAGTTAAATAGTAAACCGCTGCACTATAATAATCTGCAGCTCCTGGACCAGCCATAACTTTATCTATACTTGCAGATACTTTTTTATCTGTTGGCACTTCAATTTTAACTCCAACATATGCCTTTTCCCACATCATACCTAACATTGCAGAGTCATTAGTCATATCATCAAAAGAGATAGTAAATGTCTCAATATCCATAGGCAAAGGATATACTTCTGCAGTTACTTTAGCGGCTACTTTAGAATCATCCCATTTTTGAGGTGTTCCCCAATTTTCAGTGTCAGAATAAAATACTACGTCCCAACTACTTTCATTTGGAGTTGTAAATACTGCATAAGATCCAGCTTTTACTTCTTTTCCTCCAATCATAACATCATCACTAAATGTTATTATAGTATTTTTATTTGCTCCTGTTCTCCATAATTTTCCATAAGGCACTAAATCTCCAAAGATTTTACGTCCTTTCATAGACGGTCTAGAATATTCTACAGTCATATCTGTAAGACCAACTTTTTGTTCCATTTTTTGAAACGGGCTTGGTGCTGGCGCTTCAACTTGCGCATTAACAGCTAAAGAAACTGTTAACACCATAATAAGAGTCATTAATTTTTTCATGGTTGTGTTTTTTTGATTATAAATAATAAGTCTATAAAATTAAGCATATCTAACAGCTTGTTTGTTAATAAAAACTTAAAATAAAGTGAAAACATTTTTTAAGTAATAATATTAATCGTAATATTGCGATATACAAATTAATAGATTTATAAATGGGATTAATTAAAACCGAAAAATTTTCAGATTCTCAAAATCAGATTGCACTTTTTGCAAAAGCTTTAGGCCATCCTGCTCGTGTAGCTATTATTCAACATTTATTTAAAATAAATGCGTGTGTTTGTGGTGATTTAGTGGAAGAAATAGGATTAGCTCAACCTACAATCTCTCAACATTTAAAAGAACTTAAAAACCTAGGTCTTATTCAAGGCACTATTGAAGGCACCAGCGTTTGCTATTGTATACATAAGGACAATTGGAAAGCTATGAAAGCTTTACTTAACTCCTTTTTTGATAACGATGTAAATAACAATACATGTTGCTAATATCCAGAATTAATTAAACAATTTAAATTATGACACTTTCAGAAGTAAAAAAACAATTATCAACTTTAAATCAGTTAACTTTTACATTACCTGATGGTAGCTTAGTGCCAAGTCATTTTCACGTTACTGAAGTAGGAAAAACATCCAAACACTTTATTGATTGTGGTGGGACTTTAAGACAAGAAAAAAAGATAAATTTTCAATTGTGGAGTGCTAACGATTATGACCACAGACTACATCCTGAAAAATTGATAAAAATTATTGAGCTGTCTGAAGACATCTTAAATTTAGGCGATTTAGACATTGAAGTCGAATATCAAGGAGATTTAACAATTCAAAAATTTGGATTAGAATATAAAAACAATACGTTTCAATTAACGTCTTTACTAACGGATTGCTTAGCAAAAGATAATTGTGGCGTTCCAACACAACAATCAAACAAAATAGAAAGTTGCGCTCCAGGTTCTGGTTGTTGCTAAATTAAAATCTAAAATTAAATGTTTACAGACATCAACAATTACATAGAAACTTTAGATACAGAACTTATTTCTGAACAGCGAAAAAAAACGCTTGGACCACTAATAGATTTTATATCATCAAAAAAATCACAAAACAAACCAATCAATTTAAACTTTATTTGTACTCACAATTCAAGACGAAGTCATTTATCACAAGTTTGGGCACAAGTTATTGCTCATTACTTCTCGGTTAAAAATGTAACTACCTATTCTGGTGGTACAGAAGCTACAGCTATGTTTCCAAAAGTAGGAGAAACGTTAACTAAAACAGGGTTTAAAATTACAGCTTTGTCTGAAGGAAAAAACCCAGTGTATAGCATAAAATATTCAGATAACTTGCATCCCATAATAGCATTTTCAAAAACATTTGATAATGATTTTAATCCTAAATCAGAGTTTGCAGCTATATTAACCTGTTCTAGTGCAGATCAAGGATGCCCTTTTATTGCAGGAGCAGAACAAAGAATACCAATCACTTATGAGGACCCAAAAGCTTTTGATAATACAGAGTTGCAAGACGAAAAATACTTAGAACGCTCAACTCAAATTGCTACCGAAATGAAATACGTATTCCAACAGGTAACAACTAACTAAATGAAAAAATATCTAGCAGAAACTATTGGTACATTCGCCATGATATTTTGTGGTTGTGGTGCTATGACCATAAATGAGATAACCCACGGAAGCATCACGCATGTTGGTATTGCTTCAGTTTGGGGCTTGATAGTAATGGCTATGATTTATGCATTTGGAGCGACTTCTGGTGCACATTTTAATCCTGCTGTTTCTATTGGTTTTGCAACAGCAAAAAAGTTTGCTTGGAAAGAAGTCCCAAGATACCTAATAGCCCAGTTTTTAGGCGCTATCATAGCTATAGCTTTACTAAGCTTTTTATTTCCTGAAAGTCAATTTTTAGGAGAAAGTACACCAATGATAGATTATCCAGATTATAAAGCTGCCATTTTAGAGTTTATATTGACTTTTATTTTAATGATAGTCATCATCAACATTTCTACTGGTAGTAAAGAAATAGGTGTTATGGCAGGTATAGCTGTTGGTGGAGTTATTTTACTAGAAGCTATGTTTGCTGGACCAATAACCAAAGCCTCTATGAATCCTGTGAGAACAATTGCTCCAGCAATTTTTACAGGCCATTTTAATCATGTTTGGTTTTATATATTAGCACATATTTTAGGTGCAATTTCTGCTGTTTTATCTTACAATATATTCAACCACAATACAGCAAACACAAAGTCTTGTTAAATTTTGTTTAACCTTTGAAAAATTTGGTTAAACATTTGTATCTTTATGTCATTAAATTTTCACATAATGGCAAAAAAGAAAAACATATCTAATAACGACATTATTTCATTTTATATGGATTATGTTTTGGAGCATAATGAACAACCAAAATCTGTTTACGCTTTTGCAAAACACAACAATTTTGAAGAAGCAAAATTTTACGAACATTTTGGAAGTTTTGATGCTGTAGAAAAAGGCGTTTTCAAAGCGTTTTTTGACAACACACACAAAGCTTTACAAGCAAGCGAAGACTATAATACTTTCAACCCTAGAAATAAATTATTAAGCTTTTATTTTACCTTCTTCGAGAATCTAACTGCAAATAGAAGTTATGTTGTGTATGCTTTACACAAACACAAAAACAGTTTGAAAAGTTTTAAAACATTAGCACAATTAAAATCAAGTTTTACCAATTATATTCATGATTTAGGTATCGAGTTGATTGATGTCAAACAAGAACAGTTAGAGCGTATTCAAAATAGAGGTCTTAAAGAGACTGCTTGGTTACAATTACTACTAACTATCAAGTTTTGGATGGATGACACCTCTCCGTCTTTTCAAAAGACGGATATTTTTATTGAGAAATCAGTAAACACTAGCTTTGATGTACTTAACGTTGCTCCGCTTAAAAGTTTAATTGACTTTGGAAAATTCATCTTCAAAGAAAAAATTCAGATGAATTAATTTAACACTCTTACTATTGAAAACAATAGATAAAATACCGACTTCAAAAATTGCACGTGCTACCAAAATGGTTACAACTGGAGCTAAAGTAGGTGTCAATTATTTAAAATATTATGGTGATAAAATCACTAAAACTGAAGCAGAAGCTAAAGCAAGATTAAACGAGAATAATGCAGAAGATATCTATGATGGCTTAAAGCAACTTAAAGGTAGTGCTCTTAAAGTTGCACAAATGCTTAGTATGGAAAAAAGCATTTTACCACAAGCCTATGTAGAAAAATTCTCGTTAGCGCAATTCTCTGTACCACCATTATCTGCACCATTAGTTAGTAAAACATTTAAACAATATTTTGGGAAATTACCTAGCCAAATTTACGACTCTTTCAATCTTAACTCTGTAAATGCAGCCAGTATTGGTCAAGTGCATGTAGCAGAAAAGGATGGGAAAAAACTTGCTGTGAAAATTCAATATCCTGGAGTCGCAGAGAGCATTGCTTCAGATTTGGCTATGGTAAAGCCCATTGCAATAAAAATGTTTAATATTAAAGGAAAAGACTCTGATAAATATTTTAAAGAAGTTGAAAATAAACTAGTTGAAGAGACTAACTACCTTTTGGAAGTAGAGCAAAGTAAAGCAATTGTAGAGGCTTGTAAGCATATTCCAAACCTTAAATTTCCAGAGTATTACGAGGAATTATCGTCAGAACGTATTATTACTATGGACTGGATGGAAGGTGAACACTTGTCTGAATTTACTGCTCAAAATACAGACCAAGACAAAGCTAATAGGTTAGGTCAAGCCCTTTGGGACTTTTATATGTATCAAATGCACGTCCTTAAAAAAGTACATGCAGATCCACATCCTGGAAATTTTTTAGTTTCTAAAGAAGGAGACTTAATAGCTTTAGATTTTGGTTGCATGAAAGAAGTACCAAACGACTTCTACGTACCATATTTTGAACTAGCAAAAAAAGAAGTAATTAATAATCCTAAAGCGTTTACAGAAAAAATGTACGAGCTTGAAATCTTGCGTAAAGATGATAGTAAAGATGAATTAGCATTTTTTTCAGACATGTTTCATGAGTTATTAAGTCTATTTACAAGACCATTCCACGAAGAATCTTTTGATTTTTCCAATCCAGAATTCTTTGATGCTATCTCAGAAATGGGACAACGTTACAGCAAAAGTACAGAACTACGCAAAATGAATGGTAATCGTGGTTCTAAGCACTTTATTTACATCAACAGAACATTTTTTGGATTATATAATTTGATGTTTGATTTAAAAGCAAAAGACGTTAAAATAAATAATTTTATAAATTTATAATGCAATATTTCAGCAGAAAAGATATTGACACTTTACAACACTTATATAAAATTAATCTTATAAATAGTTGTTCTGGCTTTAAGAGTGCAAATTTAATTGGTACTAAATCTAAATCAGGTCAAGAAAACGTGGCTGTATTTAGCTCTGTAACACACATTGGTAGTAGTCCTCCTCTACTTGGTTTTTTTTGTAGGCCAACAACGGTAATGCGTCACACCTATGAAAACATTAAAGAAACTAATGTTTATACGCTAAATGCTATTCATTTAGAAAATTTTGAAGATGCACATCATACGTCTGCTAAATATCAAAAAGACATTTCAGAATTTGATATGACTAATTTAATTTCTGAATACAAAAAAGGTTGCTATGCACCTTTTGTAAAAGAGTCTCCAATGCAATTAGAAATGCAATTTGTGACAGAATACCCAATTAAAGAAAATGATACGATTTTAGTTATAGGTGAAATAAAAGGTATACATATTAATAAAGATATATTAGAAGATGATGGCTTTATAAATTTATCTAAAGCCAATGTCGCTTCAATAAATGGATTAGATGGATACACAATACCAAAACTAGAAAAACGCTTAGAATATCAAAGACCGAAGTCAATAAGTAGTGAGCAGTATTAAATTACAACTTATAATACAACGCTAGTTAAGTGGATATTAATAAAAATAATTGTATCCAGAAACAATAAATTAAAACTAAACCAATGAGAATATTAGTAACAGGAGCAACAGGCTACATTGGCAAGCGCATTATTCCGTTACTACTGGAGCAAGGTCACACAGTTGTATGTGCTGTACGTGGAAAATTACGGACTGAAAAAAAATATTCAGATGAAGATAATCTTCATGTTATTGAAGCCGATTTTTTAAAACCAGAAACACTTAAGAATATTCCTAAAGATATTGATGCTGCTTATTATTTGATACACTCCATGTCAAACTCGGTAGATCAGTTCCATAAAATGGAAGAAGAATGTGCTATCAATTTTAAAACTTATATTGAAACAACTGACGCTAAACAAGTCATTTATCTTAGTGGTATTACCAACGACACCAAACTATCCAAACACTTGTTATCTAGAAAAAATGTCGAAGACACCTTAAAGTCAAACCATTATGCTTTGACTGTTTTTAAAGCAGGAATTATTGTAGGATCTGGTAGTGCAAGCTTTGAAATAATAAGAGATTTAGTCGAAAAACTACCAGTCATGATTGCTCCAAAATGGCTAAATACTAAAACACAACCTATAGGTGTACGTGACGTGTTGGCTTTTTTAACCAAAGGATTAAGCAAAACAGAACTTTATAATACGTCTCATGACATTTTTGGACCAGAAGTGCTTACCTACAAGCAAATGTTACTACAATTTGCAGAGATTAGAAAATTAAAACGCTACATTATAACTGTTCCAGTAATGACACCAAAATTGTCTAGCTATTGGTTATATTTTGTGACATCTACATCATACAAATTGGCTTCATCTTTAGTAAATAGTATGGGAATCGAAATTATTGGCGAAAAAAGCAATATTAACACACTTTTAGAAGTCAATCCAATGTCTTACAAAGAAGCTGTAAAATTTGCATTTGTAAAAATAGAAGGTAATGAGATTATCTCCAGTTGGAAAGATGCCTTTATTAACAGTCGCTATAAAAAACGTGCCTCAACAAAATACTTGAAAGTACCTAAATATGGATGCTTTAAGGATATTAAAGACCGCCAAGTTTTAGACGAACAACGCACTCTTGATAAAATTTGGGCTATTGGAGGCGAAAACGGATGGTATTATGGCACAACACTTTGGAAAATAAGAGGTTATTTAGATAAATTAGTTGGTGGTATTGGGTTACGTCGTGGGCGAACCAATAAAACAGATATCCAAACTGGTGATGCTTTAGATTTTTGGCGTGTATTATTGGCAGATAAAGATGAAAAACGCCTAATATTATTTGCAGAAATGAAATTACCTGGCGAAGCTTGGCTAGAATTCCAGGTAGCTAAGGGTAAGGTATATCAGCGTGCAACTTTTAGACCACGTGGACTTTGGGGACGATTATATTGGTATAGCGTTTTACCATTTCATGGATTTATATTCAATGGGATGATTAAAAAACTAGCCAATGCCTAAAACTATTAAAAAACAACATCTTCCAACTAAAACCTGCAATACCTGTGGTTTGCCATTTACTTGGCGTAAAAAATGGGAGAAAAACTGGGACGATGTAAAATATTGTAGTGAAAAATGCAGACGAAACAAAACAAAAATAGCTTAATCTGGTTCAGAAACAATCTAAGAACTCATGACAATGCATCTATTGTTAATGCAATTAATGAGAGTGAACAAGTAATTGCTATATTTTGTTTTGACCCTAGACAATATAATATATCTCCTTATGGATTTAAAAAGACTGAGAAATTTAGAGCACAATTTTTAATCGAAACCATAACCGATTTAAAAACACAATTAGCCAAACTAAACATTCAACTTTTTATTTATTTTGATTATACTGAATCGTGTATATCTAAACTAAATAACACCTTTAATTTTGATGCTATTTATTTTCAAAAAGAATGGACACAAGAGGAAGTAGATATTACTAATAAAGTTATAAATATATTTCCAGAATCAATAAAAATTCGTGAGACATACAATCAGTTTTTGTTCCATCCAGAAGATATTAATATTGACGTTGAAAACATCCCACAAGTCTTCACTAATTTTAGAAAAAAAGTTGAAAAATACAGCAAAGTAAGACCTGAAACTGAAACTATTTCAGCAGAAAGAGACAACTTTAATATCAAAAACAACACTAAAATTCCTACTTTAAAAGATTTGGGTTTTTCTGAATTTGAAACACACCCTAATTCAGCTTTTCCATGTAAAGGAGGTGAAACAGAAGCCATAAAAAGATTACAAAATTATTTTTTTGAAACTAAAAAATTAGGGTTCTATAAAAAGACCAGAAACGGTTTAATAGGCACTGATTTTAGCAGTAAGTTTTCTTCTTGGTTAGCAAATGGTAGTTTATCTGCAAAACGCATCTATTGGGAAGTCAAACGTTTTGAAAAAGAACACGTTAAAAATCAATCTACCTATTGGCTAATTTTTGAACTTATTTGGCGCGATTACTTCAAATACATTTCGATGAAACATGGTAATCAAATTTTTAAATTAGAAGGCATTCTAAAAAAAGATTACGACTGGAGCGTCAACAAAAATAAAATCAATAATTGGATAAATGGAACAACTGGCGAGCCATTTGTAGATGCCAACATGATAGAAATTAAAAAAACGGGGTGGATGAGTAATAGAGGACGACAAAATGTAGCCAGCTATTTTGCAAAAGAACTGGAGTTAGATTGGCGCATAGGAGCCAGCTATTTTGAAAGTTTACTTATCGATTATGATGTCCATAGTAATTATGGCAATTGGATGTACGTAGCAGGAGTCGGTAATGATCCAAGAGATCGAAAGTTTAATGTTAAACTTCAAGCAGAACGTTACGATACAAACGGAAAATACCAACGTTTATGGCTTCAAGACACTCTTTTTTGATTAGCGTCAGTTTGAGTGTTTTTTGAAGAATGAACAACATGTATCGAGAACATTTAATCAAAAATTATAAAATTAACCATTGAAAACATTAAGATTAATATTAGGCGACCAACTTAACAGTAAACATAGTTGGTATAAAGAAGACCAAGACAACGTTGTGTACTGTTTATTTGAAATGCGTCAAGAAACAGACTATGTAACGCATCATATCCAAAAAGTTATTGGTTTTTTTGCTGCAATGAGAGACTTTGCGCAACACCTAGAAAAGCAAGATTGCAAAGTAGTTTATTTTAAGTTAGACGATAAGCAAAACACGCAAAGTCTAACAGAAAACTTAACCTTTTTAATTAAAGAACATCATATTAAAAAATTTGAATATCAGCTTCCTGATGAGCATCGTTTAGATGAGCAACTAACTGCTTTTTGTAAAGATTTAGATATAGACTCACAAAGTTTTTCTACAGAACATTTTTACACTAAAAGACAAGACTTAGCTACTTTTTTTAAAGGAAAAAAACAGTTTTTAATGGAAAACTTCTATCGTGATATGCGTAAAAAACACGATATATTAATGGTAGCTGGACAACCTGAAGGTGGTAAATGGAATTATGATAAAAGCAATCGTAATAAATGGAAAGGAGAACATGACATCCCAACTTACAAATACTATAAAAATAATGTTGAAAATATAGTTTCGCTTTTAGAAAAAGAAGATGTAATAACCATAGGTGAATTTGACACTAAAACCTTTAGCTATCCTATCAACAGGACTCAAGCTTTAGATCAGTTAAAGTATTTTTGTGAAGTGCTTCTCATCCATTTTGGTGATTACCAAGACGCCATGCATACAGACGAAGTGTATTTATTTCATTCTAGATTGTCCTTTGCTATGAATCTTAAAATTATTTCACCAAAAAATGTGGTAGATACTGTCTTAAATTATTGGCGAAAACATGGTGAAAATATCAACATTAGTCAAGTTGAAGGATATATTAGACAAATCATTGGCTGGCGTGAGTATATGCGTGGCATGTATTGGGCTTTAACGCCTGACTACAAGTCTTTAAATCATCTAGAAAACAATAACAAGCTACCCGATTTTTTCTGGACTGGTAACACCAAAATGAATTGCTTAAAACAAGCCATAACCAATAGTTTAGATAACGGTTACGCACACCACATCCAACGCTTGATGGTAACTGGTAATTTTGCTTTATTAGCGCAAATACATCCAGATGACGTTGACGCATGGTATTTAGGCATATACGTAGATGCTATTGAGTGGGTTCAACTTCCCAACACAAGAGGAATGAGCCAATTTGCAGATGGCGGAAAAATAGCAACAAAACCTTACGTATCTAGCGGAAGTTACATCAATAAAATGAGTAATTATTGTGATAGTTGCCATTACAATAAAAAAGAAAAACTAGGAGACAATGCTTGTCCTTTTAATAGTCTATATTGGAATTTTCTGGACGATAAACGCCAACAATTAGGCAATAATTTTAGAATGGGTATGATGTATAGTCTTTTGGATAAAATGGAAAAAACACAACTCAGTCAAATTAAAGAAAGAGCACAAAAAATTATCGAAAATCCAGATGCTTTTTAATAACAAATGAAACAGAACCTAAGCATCGTTTGGCTAAAAAGAGACCTTCGTTTACAGGATAATGAAGCCATAACAAATGCTGCTAATTCTGGTAATCGTATCCTTCTACTCTATGTTTTTGAAGATTTCATGATTGAGGATAAACATTACAGTCAACGACATTGGGATTTTGTAAAACAATCATTGCAGGATTTAAATTTGCAATTAAAAACTTATAACTCTAAAATTTTAACCATAAATACAAAGGTTGAATTGGCTATTAAAACATTACAATCTCAATTTAATATTACTCATGTTTTTTCTCATCAAGAAACAGGATTACTTTCTACTTATAAAAGAGATATCGCTTTCGCTGAGTTCTGCAAAAAACAGAATATTATTTGGACAGAAAACATCAATAATGGTGTACAACGCGGAATAACCAATAGACAAACTTGGGTTGAAGATTGGGAAACTTTTATGATTCAAGATGACTTTGTATTTAACCCAAAAGACAAACAACTACTTACTGTTTTAGAAGTTGAAACCCTTGAAAAAAGTTTTAAAACGGTTTCACTTAAAACAACACCAAATACAAACTTCCAAAAAGGCGGAACTACTACTGGATTAAAATATTTACGTTCTTTTTTTAAAGAACGTTATAAAAACTACATGTTTCATATCTCAAAACCCTTAGAAGCCAGAACAGGTTGTAGTCGGTTATCACCATATATTGCTTGGGGAAATTTATCTATAAAACAAGTTATAAATGTAGCTGCAGAAGTAAGAAATCAATCTAAACACAAACGTCACTTAAATGCATTTATATCTAGATTACGTTGGCAATCACATTTTATTCAAAAGTTCGAGATGGAACACTTCATGGAACATAGAAGTTTAAATAAAGGCTATTTAACACTAAATAAACCAGTAAATAAAGCCTATCAAGATGCTTGGAAAACAGGACATACAGGTTTCCCATTGGTGGATGCTTGCATGCGTTGTTTAAACACAACAGGTTATCTCAATTTTAGGATGCGTGCGTTAGTCGTATCCTTTTTTACTCACAACTTATGGCAACCTTGGCAAGATTTAAGTGAGCATCTAGCAAGTCTGTTTTTAGATTTCGAAACAGGAATACACTATCCTCAAATACAGATGCAAGCTGGTGAAACAGGTATAAATATGCTACGTATTTACAACCCATTAAAAAATAGCATAGAACATGATCCTGATGGTTTGTTTATTAAAAAATGGGTTCCGGAATTGACAAACTTAGACGCTCCATTTATACATAATCCTTCAGAAATGTCTTATTTTGATCAGCAACTAACTGGTTTTGAATTGGGCAAAGACTATCCCTTCCCGATTATAAATGAAAAAGAAACCAGAAAACATGCTAGCAATATTCTTTGGAGTGTGAAAGAGCTTCCTCTTGTAAAAAAAGAAAGTTATCGAATTTTAAAACGACATACTTTAAGCGATAGAAAACAAATGCTTCGCAACCAATAGATTTGTAACATTTTACATTAAAACACCTTCAAATGTTAAATTTTGTTTAACATTAATTATTAAAAGTTAAACATTTTGTACATTTGAGTATATTCCAATATCGTTTGATACTAAACACAACACATACAAGTAAAGAAAATAAAGAGCTTATCAATGATTTGGTAGGCAAACCATTTACATTCTTACAAAGTGTAAAAATGAAAGGTGTTGGATCTAAGCGTATGATTATTGATGAAGTTAGCCCAAACATGGCATCAATATTGAATACTATTGATGATATTAATTATGGTAATATTGAATTAAGACCAAAGGGTATTATTATACACATTATTAAAGGTTTAAAAAACTTTGCATGGGTTATACCATATTATCAATTGGTGATTTACAAAATAAACGGAACTAGTATTCATTCAAACGGAAAATTTATTCATTTTAGAAATAATAAAACGTTTAAAGAAAACAAGAAATTTTTTGATAAATTATTAAATGAAAAAGTAAAATATGATGAACAGTTTAATTTTTCGCCAATATAAATGACAACAAAATTTACAATTGAAGAACTAGATCGCATCATAGAAATGGCTTGGGAAGATCGCACACCATTTGATGCTATTACATTTCAATTTGGCATCAAAGAGCAAGAAATTATACAAATCATGCGACGCGAAATGAAACCAAGTAGTTTCAGATTATGGAGAGCAAGAGTCCAAGGAAGAAGTACAAAACATAGTAAAAAAAGACCATTTGAAGAAGGTCGATTTAAATGCACAAGACAAAAACAAATTACACACAACAAAATATCTAAACGTTAGGTATATATAAAATCTGCTTTGATTTAGTAAAACTAAATACAGCAACTAAAAAAGACAACATGAACAACAAACAAACACTGGTAAAAACAAACGGTCATCACTTAAACGGTTTTGATATTGAAGAAATCGGAGACGACCACCTTTACACTGGTTTGGAAACACCAATGAGAGCAGACGCTTTCAAGCTTTCTGACAAAGAAAAAAAGGAAAGAATAGCTATATTATTTGAAGAAATAATGGAAGTAATGGGCTTGGATTTGACCGATGATTCATTAAAAGGTACACCTAATCGTGTAGCAAAAATGTACATTGATGAAATATTTTCTGGATTAAACCCTCAAAATAAGCCAAAAATTGCGTTATTTGACAACAAATACCAATACAATCAAATGTTGGTGGAGAAAAACATTACTTTCTACTCCAACTGTGAGCATCACTTTGTGCCCATAATAGGTAAAGCTCACGTAGCCTATATTTCTTCAGGAAAAGTCATAGGCTTATCAAAATTAAATAGAATTGTACAGTATTATGCTAAACGTCCTCAGGTACAAGAGCGCTTAACAAATCAAATAGCAGAAGACCTAAAAGCAACTTTACAAACAGATGATGTTGCTGTAATTATTGATGCCAAGCATTTATGTGTTTCGTCACGAGGTATTAAAGATGAATCTTCTGCTACAGTAACAACTTTCTATGGTGGACAATTTAATACACCAGAGAAAATAGCCGAATTACAGAATTATTTAAAAGAGTAAGATTATGAGCATTGTAGAAAAAGCATTAGAGTTTGCAGACAGAAAGCACAAATTTGTAACCACTAGCGACAGAATTATAGCTGCAAGAGAAGTCAAAGATTTAATTTTAGGAGTTAATGAACTTTATAAAGAAAATAAAGATCAAGAATTAATGGACTTAATGAAACGCCTAACTGTTATTAAACAGAAAATTGAAAAGCGCCTTAAAGGTAGACCTTCTGCTGCATAAACAGAAAAAGAAAATTTTCATAAACACTTAAAAAGTGGTACTAATTGGCGCATAAAAAATGTGTAGTACCGCTTTTTTTATACCTAAAAATTAAAAAAATGAAACATTTAGTTATTGTTGGAGGCAGTAAAGGCATAGGTAAAGCTATTACAGAAACCTTTTTAAATAATCACAAAGTCACAAATATTAGTCGCTCTGCTCCAGAGCTAACTCATAATAATCTAACGCATTATAGTTGCGATGTATTAACAGATGATTTACCAGACATAGAAAGCGTAGATACGTTAATTTATTGTCCTGGAAGTATTAATTTAAAACCTATTGGACGTTTAAAATTAGACGATTTTAGAGAGGATTTTGAAATTAATGTACTAGGTGCAGTTAAAGCCATACAAAAGTATATAGACCCATTAAAAAAAGGACAACATCCATCTATTGTACTTTTTAGTACTGTAGCCTCTAAACTAGGTATGCCTTTTCATGCAAGCGTTGCAGCGTCTAAAAGTGCAGTTGAGGGATTAGTAAAATCTATTGGAGCAGAAATGGCTCCAACAGTAAGGATTAACGCTATTGCACCTACCGTTACAGATACAGATTTAGCTTCAAAGTTACTACGTAATGAGAAAATGATTGAAAACATGACCGAACGCCATCCGCTTAAAAAGTTTTTAAATCCTCAAGAAGTTGCAGATATGGCAGAATTCTTAACGTCTACCAAAGCTGCGTCAATTTCGGGACAAATATTTGAAATGGACTGCGGAATTGTAAGTTTTAAAATTTAAAGTATGAATCCTTTTAAAGCATTTGCTGCCACCTTATTTTCAAAATCAGAATCAACCTTGATAGAGCCAATGTCTATTTACGATATCGAAATTAATAGTTTGCAAGGCAAAACTATTAATTTAAAAACCTTTAAAGGTAAACATATACTATTTGTTAATGTTGCTTCAAAATGTGGATTCACATCACAATACAAAGACTTACAGGAACTTCATGAAGCGCATAATGACAAACTACAAATCATTGGAGTACCATGTAATCAATTTGGAAATCAAGAACCTGGAGATGCAAATACAATAGAAGAATTTTGTGAGGTTAACTATGGTGTATTGTTTTTGATTACAGAAAAAATAGATGTAAAAGGTAATAAACAACATCCACTTTACGAATGGTTAACCCAAAAGCAAAAAAATGGAGTTAGCAATTCTAAAGTAAAATGGAATTTCCAAAAATATTTAGTTAATCCTGAAGGGCAGTTAGTAGATTACTTTTATTCTATGACCAATCCAAACAGTTCAAAAATTATAAAATACTTAAAATGAAACTATTAAAACCATTACTACTCTTTTTAGTCATCAATTTTGGAGGATTGGCATTAGGCAGTTGGCTTATGGATAATGGACCATCATCAGAATGGTACAATAATCTTAACCAAGCACCATGGACACCTCCAGGATGGGTATTTGGCGTAGCATGGACGACCATAATGATTTGCTTTTCAATATACTTAGCATATTTATTTACAAAGATAAACACACAAAAACTAAAGCTAGTATTTGCATTACAAGTATTTTTAAATGTTGTTTGGAATTATATTTTCTTTAATCAACATCAAGTTTTTTTAGGTTTAATTACAATTACAGCTTTAACAATAGTCATCTTTTATTTCTTCTTTAATTACAGACAAGAAATGAAAAACTTAAGTTATTTACTACTACCCTATATGGTATGGCTACTTATTGCTACTTCACTTAATGGATATATTTTATTAAACAACTAGAAATCAATTTGTATGAAAATATACAGACTACATAAAAAACAAAATTTACCAATTACTAAAGTTGAAGCTTGGAAGTTTTTATCAGATCCAAAAAATCTAAAGACTATCACTCCAGATTATATGGGCTTTAATATCTTGTCTGGTGCAGACAGACCTATGTTTGCAGGTCAAATTATACAATATATTGTCACACCAGTGTTAGGGATTAAAACTAAATGGGTTACAGAAATTACACACGTTAAGGAAGGTGAGTATTTTGTAGATGAGCAACGTTTTGGTCCTTACGCTTTATGGCATCATAAACATTTTATAAATGATATTGATGGTGGTGTAGAAATGGAAGATATTATAGATTATAAAATACCTTTAGGTTTTCTAGGTCAGTTAGCTCATCCTATTCTAGTCAAACCCAAGTTAGAAGAAATCTTTAATTATAGAACTAAAAAGCTTGAAGAGCTGTTTGGTAAATATTAAATAAAAAAATAAAGACTTATAACTCAAAAATGAAAAAACAAGTAAATATATTCTGGTTTAGACGCGATTTAAGATTAGACGATAATCTTGGGTTTTACAATGCCCTAAAATCTGATTATCCTGTGTTACCTATTTTTATTTTTGATAAAGAAATATTAGATAAACTACCAGAAGATGATGCACGTATTACCTTTATTTTTGAAACGCTACAAAATATGCGTAATACACTACAAGAGGAGCATAACAGTAGTTTAGCAATGTTTTATGGCACACCAAAAAACACGTTTGAACAATTGATTAAAGACTATCAAATTAACACTGTGTTTACCAATCATGATTATGAACCTTATGCAACAGAGCGTGACAAAACTATTAAGTCGTTATTAGAAGACCATAATATTAAGTTTAAGACCTATAAAGATCAAGTTATTTTTGAAAAAGATGAAGTCGTAAAAAAAGATGGCGACCCTTATGTGGTATACACACCATATATGAGAACATGGAAAGAACAATTTAAATCACATGATTTAGACATTTACTATACTAATTCCTATCTAAATAATCTCATAGAACATACAAGATTACCTAATGTTAGCCTGTCGGATATGGGCTTTAAAACATCCTCACAAGAGATTAAAGATTATACAGTAACACCAACACTAATACAGGAGTATGAAGATACCAGAAATTTTCCTGCTAAAGACAGTACGTCTCGTTTAGGGCCTCATTTACGTTTTGGAACTGTCAGTGTTAGGAAAATGGTTAAAAAGGCTATTGCCGAAAAAAATGAAATTTTTTGGCAAGAGTTAATTTGGCGTGAGTTTTTTATGCAAATCTTATGGCATTTTCCACATACTAAAGACGAAGCGTTTAAATCTAAATATGATCGTATAGAATGGCGTAACAACGAAAAAGAATTTAAAGCATGGTGTGAAGGTAAAACGGGTTATCCTTTAGTAGATGCTGGTATGCGACAACTTAACCAAACAGGATTTATGCACAATCGTGTGCGTATGTTAGTTGGTAGTTTTTTATGTAAACATTTATTAATTGATTGGCGTTGGGGAGAAGCCTATTTTGCAGAGAAACTACACGACTATGAGATGGCATCTAATGTTGGAAATTGGCAATGGGTTGCAGGATCTGGTGTAGATGCTTCACCATATTTTAGAATTTTTAATCCAACCACACAAATAGATAAGTTTGACAAGGAACATAAATTTATTAAGCAATGGGTTCCAGAGTATCAAGAATCTAATTATCCAGAACCGATAGTAGACCATAAAGAAGCAAGAGAGCGCTGTTTAAAGGTCTATAAGGAAGCGGTTGGATAAATTGGATAAAAAATAAATTCTGATAAAGATCAAATCAATTAATATAAAACTCTGTAATTTATTGTCAAATTTACTGTAGAGTTAGTTATATATTATTAACTTTATGTTCATTCAAGCTATTAATCCATACCAATCGCGTTAAAAACGTCGATAAACCAACAACATGTACCAACTTAATTACCATTCAAAATCAAAATCAGGGTTAGTTCTAAAAGATCTAGAAAACATTCTTGAAAGTGCTATCTTCACAAATTCCTCAAGAGATATTACAGGTTGCCTTATTTTTCATAATAAAAATTTTGTACAAATATTAGAAGGTAAAAAAAAGGATGTACAAGACGTTTATGAAAAAATTAAAATGGATAATAGACACTCTGATGTCACATTACTTTGGGAAAATAAGGTAGACAAACGATATTTCCCGGAATGGAATATGGCCTACCACAAACCAGAAAATGAAAACTTAAAACAATATGTCAATAACCTAATGTTACTTTCAGCTCTTTCAGATAGATCGACAGGATCGTTACTAAGTTTTTGGGCAACTGTCCGTAAAATATTAAATAATGATAAAAAACATCAACTAAAAGAAATTTAGCATTTAATGAGCAAAACTTGGATACTTATATTATCAATTTTACTGTTTTTAATACTCACTTTTGTGTATTGGAAATTAACTAGAGGGTATGTGCAACGAGTTATGGGTGAAAAAATGTGGTCGCATTGGGGAAATCGCACATTTTATTGGACCAATGTGCTATTAGTTAGTGGGTCGTTGACAGTATTGGTTATTTACCTTCTTAAAGGATCCAATATTATAGATTTTTAATTGTCTACAAAATTAAATCCAACCTTCACGTTTTGCTAATTCTTCGATATGTGCATAGTGATGGTTACAATGCCAAGCATAAATCCCTAAATTTTCGGTTAACGCTACTGTTTCATTACCTTCTGGATGGATAAATGTTCGATGTAACTGCTCTAAATTTAGTCCTTTAACAAAATATACCAATTTAGCATGCACAGCCTTTATATGATATAATGATGCATCAATAGGTTGACTATAATCGTGTTGCTTAGCCCAATCTTGTTCGTTATATGCTTTAATAATAGGGTTATCTTCAGTCATAGCCCATTTAAATCTGGTGTAACTATTATGATGACTATCTGCAACGTGATGTACAACTTGCCTAACCGTCCAGCCCTCTGGTCTGTATGGTGTGTCCAATTGTTTGTCTGTAAAATCAGACACTAATTGCTCCAGTCTATTTGGAAAATGTTCTAAAATAGAAATCCAAGCATCTATTGTAGACGCTGAAATAGTTGTTGGACAATCAAATGTACCTATAGGATATTTAAGCTGTTCTAATTCTTGGTCAGTCATAAGCATAAAAGTAAATAAAAAAACCTCAAAAGTTCCGAAACGTTGGAATTAATCTTTTGAGGTTTTTTTATCTAATAGCTAAAGGCTAAAACCAAAAGCATTTTTTTAACTAACAGCTACAAGCTCTACATCAAATACAAGAATAGCATCTGGTGGAATCACTCCTCCTGCTCCTCTTGCTCCATATCCTAAATCTGAAGGAATTACAAATCGTGCTTTATCACCTACGTTTAATAATTGGATACCTTCGTCCCAACCAGAAATAACTTGTCCTACTCCTACTTGAAAATCTAAAGGTTGGTTACGCTTGTAAGAACTATCAAACACTGTTCCGTCTGCTAGTTGACCTTTATAATGTACAGATACTTGGTTACCCTTTTCTGCTTTTTTACCATTTCCTTTTTGGATGATTTGGTAACGTAAACCGCTTTCTGTCTCTTCAAAACCTACAGCTAATTTATCTAAGGCTTCACGTTTTGCTTCACGTTCTGCAGCAACACGTTTTTCTCTAGCTCCTTCAAACGTTCTAAAGGCTTCAATAGCATTAAAGTTTTCTGCATCCTTACCGACTCTTACAATTTCTAAAGTGTCAATTTGATCACCTTGTGCTATTGCATCAACTACATCTTGACCTTCAATAACTTTTCCAAATACTGTATGATTACCATCTAACCAATCTGTTGCAATATGAGTGATAAAAAACTGACTACCATTGGTTCCAGGTCCAGCATTAGCCATACTTAAAACGCCAGGTCCATCATGCTTTAATTGAGGGTGGAACTCGTCATCAAACTTGTAACCTGGATTTCCTGTTCCTGTACCTTGAGGACAACCACCTTGTATCATAAAATCTGGAATCACTCTATGAAATTTTAAACCATCATAATAAGGCGTCCCTTGAGGTTTTACAGCATTTTCCATATTTCCTTCTGCTAAAGCTACGAAGTTTCCTACGGTTCCTGGTGTTTTTTCAAATTCCAAAGCGACTAAAATTTCGCCTTTTGTTGTATTAAATTTTGCGTATAATCCGTCTTGCATGTCATTGTTTTTTAATAAGGTGCAAAGATAGGAAACTAACATGCAAGTTTAAAAGTTAAAACTAGAAAGTTTGATCGGCTAATTTTTAGTAGTTTTGACCAAATTAAAATAAAAGAATGGGAATTTTTAGCAGTTTCAAAAAGAAACAAAACCAAGAAAATAGTGATCCAAATTATATTGAAACCATCTTAAAACATAGTCAAGATGAACCTCTTGGTGTAGCAGATAATAATCTGATTTATGCAGGATATAATGAGCTAGGTGGTTATTATTACTTTCAGACTTATGTAATTGGTAAATTTAAACTTAAAACCAAAACTGGTGCAAAATTGCGCATAGAAGGTACTAATTACACTTTAGATTTAAATGCTGATATGGATGAACTAGAATCTGAACCAGCAGACATATTTAAAGGTTATGTTACCAGAATAGATTTTGAAATTGAAAAAGACGTAGTAGAAACCATAAGACGTTCGACAATTAAAGAACTAATATTAACTACTAAAAAAAACAAACTTGTTTTTAAGCCTTTTAAAAAATCTGAAGTTTAAAACAAAATACTTTTTACTTTTCACTTTTCACTTTTCACCTAATTAGCAACTTCACTAATAAACTTGATGCGATACAATCGTAATTCTTCATCATCATAATCACCATCAAATTCATCAATAGCCACATCTATTTTATCTGTTTCAGACTCCATAAAATAATCATGTAACTCTTCTTGTTGGTCTTCGTCTAAAATATCGTTAATCCAATAATCAATATTCAACTTAGTCCCAGAATAGACAATTGCTTCCATTTCTTTAATAAAAGCTGCCATTTCCATGCCTTTTGCAGAAGCGATATCCGTTAATGGTAGTTTTCGGTCAACATTTTGGATGATATATAATTTTAATCCAGAGTTGCTTCCAGTAGATTTAACGACTAAATCGTCTGGTCTAGTAATATCATTATCTTCTACGTATTGACCTATAAGTTTTACAAAATCTTTACCATATTTTTTAGCTTTACCTTCTCCAACACCATGTACATTGGATAGTTCTTCAATTGTAGTTGGATATTTTAGTGCCATATCCTCTAAAGAAGGGTCTTGAAATATAACAAAAGGTGGTACACCTAATTTTTTAGCATTGGTTTTGCGTAGGTCTTTTAGCATTTTCATTAATGCTTCATCCACTACTACTCCTCCACCCTTTTGAGCTGTTATGATGTTACTATCGGCATCGTCACCAAAATCATGATCTTTAGTCATCATAAACGATTCTGGTTTTTTAATAAAGTCTTTACCTTTAGGAGTTAATTTAATAACACCGTAAGTTTCTATATCTTTTTTAAGTAATCCTGCTACTAAGATTTGTCGTGTCAAAGCCATCCAATAGGATTTCTCTTTATCTTTTCCTTTACCAAAAAAGGGTTGGTCATCTGTTTTATGAGAGCTTATTAATGCATTAGACTTACCAACAATAACATTAACTAACTCTTTTGCTTTATATTTTTCGTTTGTCGCATCAACTATTTCTAATACTAATTTAGCATCCTCTTTGGCTTCTTGTTTTTCTTTAGGATGACGCATATTATCATCCATATCTCCACCTTCACCTGTTTCATTATCAAACTCTTCACCAAAATAGTGCAGTATAAATTTACGTCTTGAGATTGAGGTTTCCGCGAAAGCAACCACTTCTTGTAATAATGCGTGACCAATTTCTTGCTCTGCAACAGGCTTACCAGACATAAATTTTTCTAACTTTTCTATGTCTTTATAAGCATAATAGGCTAAACAATGACCTTCTCCTCCATCACGTCCAGCACGTCCAGTTTCTTGATAATAACTCTCTATGCTTTTTGGGATATCATGATGGATAACAAAGCGAACGTCTGGCTTGTCAATTCCCATTCCAAAAGCAATGGTTGCTACTACAACGTCTATATCTTCCATCAAAAACATATCTTGATGACTAGATCGTTTTTTAGCATCTAAACCTGCATGATATGGCACAGCTTTAATCCCATTAACTTGCAAGACTTGAGCGAGTTCTTCCACACGTTTTCTACTTAAACAGTAGATTATACCAGATTTTCCTTCATGTTGTTTTACAAAACGAATAATATCTGAGTCTACTTGTTTGGTTTTAGGACGTATCTCGTAATATAAATTTGGTCTGTTAAATGATGCTTTAAAGGTATTAGCATCGTTCATACCTAAATTTTTCAAGATATCTTCTTGTACTTTAGGTGTTGCAGTTGCTGTTAACCCTATAATTGGAATATTATCGCCAATACGCTTAATTATAGATCTTAAATTACGGTATTCTGGTCTAAAATCATGTCCCCATTCACTAATACAATGGGCTTCATCAACAGCCATAAACGAGATTTTTACTGTTCGCAAAAATTCGACATTTTCTTCTTTAGTTAAAGATTCTGGAGCTACATACAATAGTTTAGTAATACCATTAGTAATGTCTGCTTTAACTTGTTTGACTTCAGTTTTATTTAAAGAAGAATTTAATACATGTGCTACACCATTTTCATTTGAGACACCTCGTATGGCATCTACCTGATTTTTCATCAGTGCAATTAAAGGCGATACTACTATAGCTGTACCGTCTTGCATTAAAGCTGGAAGTTGGTAGCATAAGCTTTTACCACCTCCTGTTGGCATAATTACAAATGTATTTTTTTGTTCTAGGATACTTTTTATAACTTGTTCTTGAAGACCTTTAAACTCGTCAAAACCAAAGTATTTTTTTAGTGCTGAATGCAAATCGCTTTTCACTAGATATAACTTACGTATTAAATTAATTATTTACACTTACATACTTTAGGCACACAAATAAATAGTTGCTAAGAATTGAATTCCCCTCCCAATTTTTTCGCTAAATTTGTTGCCATTAAGAATCTATAAAACTGTAGTTGTTTTTAGATTAAGACTAAAGATACTAAAATCTTTATAAACCAAAAAAATTAAAGACATTGAAAACTAAAGCGTCCATTATTAATAGCGCAATCGAAACTATTAAACTAGAAGGACAGTCTATACTTAACCTTTCAACATTAATTGATAATGATTTTGCAGAAGCTGTAGAACTTATCTACAATTCTAAAGGACGTGTCATAATTACAGGGATTGGTAAAAGTGCAATTATTGCTACCAAAATAGTGGCTACGCTTAATTCTACTGGGACACCAGCTGTATTTATGCACGCTGCAGATGCCATACATGGTGACTTAGGATTGATTTTGGAAGATGATGTAGTAATCTGTATTTCTAAAAGTGGAAACACACCAGAAATTAAAGTTTTGGTGCCTTTAATTAAAAATGCTGAAAATAAAATGATTGCCATTACTGGTAATAAAGATTCCTTTTTAGGGCAACAAGCCGATTTTGTTTTAAATGCGTTTGTACAGAAAGAAGCTTGTCCTAATAATTTAGCACCTACAACCAGTACCACAGCACAACTCGTCCTTGGTGATGCATTAGCTGTTAGTTTATTAGAATTACGTGGTTTTTCAAGTAAAGATTTTGCAAAATATCATCCTGGTGGTGCCTTAGGTAAAAAGTTATACTTAAGAGTACATGATATATCTTCTGTTAATATGAAACCTGAAGTAGCTTTGGACACCAATATCAAACAAGTTATTGTAGAGATTTCAGAAAAAATGCTAGGCGTCACAGCTGTTACTGAAAACAACAAGATTGTTGGAATTATTACCGATGGTGATTTGCGTCGTATGCTAAGTAAAGTTGATGATTTTAGTCAATTAACTGCTAAAGATATTATGAGTGCCAACCCTAAGCGCATAGAGGAAGACGCTATGGCTATAGACGCTATGGAAGTGTTGGAAACGTATGGGATATCTCAATTATTAGTCGAAAAAGAAGGTCTTTATGCTGGTGTCGTACATGTACATGATTTAATTAGAGAAGGGATTTTATAATGGCAAAGAAAGATGTAAATGAGATGTCGTTTTTAGATCATCTCGAAGATTTAAGATGGCATTTAATTAGAATAGTTACAGCAGTAGTTATTTGCGGAATCATAGCGTTTTGTTTCCCAAGTTTTATTTTTGATACTATTTTATTTGCGCCTCAGAAAATGTCTTTTCCAACCTATCAATGGTTGTGTAATTTGTCTCAATTCTTTGGAATAAACGATATTAGTTTTTGTGCAGACGCCTTTCCGTTTATCATTCAAAACCGCGAAATGGCTGGACAATTTTCTATTCATATCTGGACTTCTATTTATACAGGTTTTATTGTTGCCTTTCCATATATTATTTATCAATTATGGCATTTTATTAGTCCTGGATTAACTGCTAAAGAAAGAAAAACTTCAACTGGATTTATTATTATTTCATCATTGCTGTTTTTTATGGGTGTATTATTTGGTTATTACATAATCACACCTTTATCTATTAATTTCTTAGGAACATATTCTGTAAGTGCAGAAGTGTCCAATGAGATAGACATTTCATCCTACGTAGGTTTAGTAAGAGCTGCAGTTTTAGCGTCAGGAATTATCTTCGAGTTGCCTATCCTTATTTATTTTTTAGCAAAGGTAGGATTAGTTACTGCAGAGTTTTTACGCAAATACCGCAAATTTGCATTAGTCATTGTATTAATACTGTCTGCAATAATCACGCCTCCAGATGTAGCCAGTCAAATTATAGTAGCAATTCCTGTGTTGATTTTATATGAAATCAGTATTCATATTGCTAGAATAGTAGTAAAAAGAGATTTAAAAAAACAGAATAAACATGTCAGACCAAGTTAAAGACTTTAACGACTATCGTGCTAAGATGAACGACAAAATTCTTAGCGATAATAACAAAATAATCAAACGTATTTTTAATCTAGACACCAATGCATTTACCGAAGGTGCTTTAGACGTTAAAA
This sequence comes from Olleya sp. YS, assembly GCF_029760915.1. NCBI lineage: Bacteria > Pseudomonadati > Bacteroidota > Flavobacteriia > Flavobacteriales > Flavobacteriaceae > Olleya > Olleya sp. YS. The sequence continues at coordinate 35,636 of NZ_CP121685.1, forward strand.
CTAAAGAATTGTTAGGCTTAGTAGCCTCAACCGTTTTACGTTGTGACGATTGCGTTAAATACCATCTAGAATCAAGCTTTAAGCAAGGTTTATCTAAAGCAGAAGTTATGGAAACCTTAAGCATAGCTACGTTAATTGGTGGTACTATAGTTATTCCTCATTTAAGACGTGCTTACGAGTATTGGGAAGCATTAGAAGCACAAGGTTAAACTTTACATAAAATAATAGTCCTATTTTAATAGTTATATCTAAATGACTATTTTTAGCACAATTAAACACACCACATGAAGCTTAGAGCCGAACATTTAATGAAGTCCTATAATGGACGTAAAGTTGTAAAAGACGTCTCTCTTGAGGTTAATCAAGGAGAAATTGTAGGATTATTAGGTCCAAATGGAGCTGGTAAAACCACATCGTTTTATATGATTGTTGGTTTAATTAAGCCTAATGGTGGGCAAATATTTTTGGATAATACAGAAATTACTAAATATCCAATGTACAAGCGTGCACAAAATGGTATTGGTTACTTAGCACAGGAAGCATCTGTATTTAGAAAACTAAGTATTGAAGATAATATTTTAAGTGTTTTACAACTAACGAAGCTTAGTAAAAAGGAGCAATTACACCGAATGGAGTCTTTGATTGAAGAATTCAGTTTAGGACACATTAGAAAAAACAGAGGTGATTTATTGTCTGGTGGTGAGCGTCGTCGTACAGAAATTGCACGTGCTTTAGCCACAAATCCTAGTTTTATTTTATTAGATGAACCCTTTGCAGGAGTTGATCCAGTTGCAGTAGAAGATATTCAACGTATAGTCGCACAATTAACCAAAAAGAATATTGGTATTTTAATTACAGACCACAACGTACAAGAAACTTTAGCTATTACAGATAGAACCTATTTAATGTTTGAAGGAAGCATCCTAAAGGCAGGAGAACCTGAAGAATTGGCTAACGATGAAATGGTACGTAAAGTGTACTTAGGACAAAATTTTGAGTTGCGTAAAAAGAAGATTAGAGAATAGTACTAATAATTCACTACCTCATAAAAAAAATCCCAATTGAAATTCAATTGGGATTTTTTTTATGACAACTTATCTTTCTTAGTATCTTTCATCATTGCTTTCTGCTCTGCCAAAATCTTTCTTTGATAACGACCTTGTACAACATCTGTTATCACTAATATAGCAATCACAAAGTAGAAGGTTGTTTTACTCATTGATTCTATTGGGTTGCCAAATAACTTTAAATGTGCTAAGTGACCACCTTCAGTGACTAACATAATTCCTACTATAAATAGGATAAATAAGCCAAGGACTTCGTACATTCTGTTTTTTGCTAAAAACACTGAAATTCTATCTGCTAAAAACAACATTAATAACCCACTAATAACAATAGCTATTGCCATGACAATGAAAGCAGTTGTGCTATTTTCAATATCGCTAGTTAATCCAATTGCTGCTAAAATAGAATCGAATGAAAATACTAAATTCATAATAACTATACTAGTAATTACTGCATTGGCAGATTTTCTACTTTTACCATCACCTTCAATATCATGATCTAAATCAGGAGCACCAATCATGTGCCAAATTTCTTTTATAGCAGTATAAATTATAAATCCACCACCAGCAAGCACAATTAGACTATGTCCATTAAATTCAAAGGATGCAACGTCTCCAATTTCTCCAGTTAAAAAAGAAAATGGCTCTTGAAAAAAACCAATGATTCTAACCAATACAAATAGTAAAACTATTCTTAAAACAATAGCGATTAAAATCCCCTTTTTTCTAACCCCTTTTTGATCGGCTTCTGGTGCTTTTTTGGACTCTAAAGAAATATATAACAGGTTATCAAAGCCTAAAACAGCTTGTAATAAAATAAGCATTAGTAATGTAAAAACAACTTCTAACATAGTATAAGATTAGTTAATATTATTAAATAAGGATAGTAAAATATATAAGGCAATAATAATTGGTATGGCTGCAAAATGCAAGACAATTAATAGCACGATACTTAAAATAATAAAGATGTAACGGACTGCATTAGTCTTAAACGACCAATCTTTAAATTTTAAAGCAAATAGTTTTATAGGTGAGTTTAATAAGTAACAACTCGTTAAAGTTAGAGCAATTAAAAACCACTTGTTTAATATTGTTGCGTTAATTAAATCGTTATTCTGAAACTCTAAAATTAAAGGCAGAGATAAAATTAGCAAGGCGTTTGCAGGTGTTGGCAAGCCTTTAAAGTAGCTTTGTTGGTCTTCGTCTAAATTAAAACGTGCTAACCTGTAAGCAGATGCTAACGTAATAAATAATCCAATAAAGGGTAACAAATTTAACTTATAACCACTCCATTGCATAGTTTCTGACCATTCACTTACAGGTGTTATAGCTTTGCTATTACTAGCTAACTCTAATAACTTAAACATGATAATTCCAGGCACCAAACCGCTAGTTACCATATCGGCCAAGCTATCTAACTGTAAACCTAGCTCACTTTGGACTTTTAATTTTCTAGCTAATAGACCATCAAAAAAATCAAAGAAAATACCTAAAAACACAAAAAAAGCAGCAAACACAAAATGGTTATTGACTGCAAAGATGACTGCCACACTTCCGCAGAATAAATTTAGAAGTGTTACAAAATTTGGTATAAAAGCTTTAATAGTCATTAGTTAGTTTTTTGTAAAAATAGCAAAGTATTTTGGTCTATTCCAAACACTAAACAATATAGTATTAAAATTGAAGTTTAATATATAGAAAAATTATAGCATCTTTGTAAAAAAAATTGACATTGAAAATACGCTTACTAGCTTTTTTATTACTGAGCACGTCCATAAGTATAGCTCAAACTACACGTAAATATTCTAACGAATTTATGAATATTGGCGTGGATGCAGCTGCATTAGGTATGAGTAATGCTGTTGTTGCACGAAGCAGCGACGTTAATTCTGGTTATTGGAATCCTGCTGGATTAATAAACTTAGAAGACAACCAGTTAGCCTTAATGCACTCTAGCTACTTTGCAAATATTGCTAATTACGACTATGCTGCATTCGCTATGCCATTAGATGACAGGAGTGCTTTTGGAATCTCTTTGATACGTTTTGCGGTTGATGATATTTTAGACACTACACAATTAATTGACGAACAAGGAAATGTAAACTATGATAGAATCAGCTTGTTTTCTACTGCAGATTACGGGTTAACGTTTTCGTATTCTAGAGATTTACCTATTGAAGGTTTAAGCTACGGAGTCAATGCCAAAATTATTAGACGTATTATTGGAGATTTTGCTTCAAGTTGGGGTTTTGGGTTAGATGCTGCCATTCAATTTGAAAGTAACAATAATTGGAAGTTTGGTATCATGGCTCGAGATATAACAACCACTTTTAATGCTTGGAATATTGATGAAGACGAATTTGCTAAAGTGCAAAACGCTGTTGAAGGACAAAACCAAGAATTACCTGAAACTACAGAAATCACCATACCTAAGCTGCAAATTGGTGTGGCTAAATTATACCGTTTTCATTACGATTATACATTGGAAGCCGAGTTAGATTTAAATGTTAGATTCGAGCAGAATAACGATATTCTATCCTCCTCTTTTGCAAGTATTAATCCAGCTTTAGGATTTGAATTTGGGTATTTAGATATGATTTATTTAAGAACTGGAGTTGGTAATTTTCAAAACGAATTACAGTTTGATAACTCGGAAGATTTGACCTTTCAGCCTAGCTTTGGTGTAGGTTTTAAATATAAGGGTATTCAAGTGGATTATGCTTTTACAGATATTGGCGACCAAAGTGTCGCTTTATACTCTAATGTGTTTTCTTTAAAACTTGATTTTAGTGTGTTTAGATAAGTTATCTTTGTAGTATGACCTTAGTATTACGTTTATTCTTTTTATTTCTAGTTTCTACCAGTTTTTCTCAAACATTACCTTTATCTGAAGATAGTACTGTTAGTGTCATAACTTTTGGTCCAGGTAGCAATTTAAATGATGCTTTTGGACATAATGCTATCCGTATTAAATCTCGTTTTTTTGATAGAGCTTATGACTTTGGTCGATATAACTTTGATGACCCAAATTTTTATCTAAATTTTGCTCAAGGGAAATTAAAATATCTTCAAGGAAAAACAAACTATCAAGGTTTCATTACTTCATACATCAATGATGACAGAACTATTATAGAACAACAATTAAATCTAACAACTTCACAAAAACAACAATTATATAATTACTTAGAAGCCAACTATAAGAAAAATGAAGGCGCCTATTTATATGACTTTTTTTATGATAATTGTGCTACCAAAATTAGAGATATAATTGAAACGACTTTAAACGGAAATTTAAATTACAATTTACCTAAAGACTACAAAGACCAAACATTTAGGACATTAATTGATAAACACCTACATTGGAATACTTGGGGAAGTTTTGGAATTGACATTGCACTTGGTTCCATAATTGACAGAGAGGCTACTCCTAGAGAACAGCTATTTTTACCTGAAAAAATTTATCAATTTTTTGAAGTTGCGACTTTAAAAAATTCTGGAGAAAAATTAGTTAGCAACACCAAGGTTATTTACACTAAAGAAGGAGTTAATGAAAACAAGCAAGCCAATTTTTTAATAAGCCCTCTATTTACAATATTGATAATTTCTGCAATTATTATTTTTTTAACTTACAAAGACTTTAAAAACAAAAAAAGAACTAAATGGTTAGATCTTATTGTTTTTATATTAACTGGATTGGTTGGATTGGTTTTATTTTTATTGTGGTTTGCTACGGATCACACAGGTACAGCTTATAACTATAATTTATTATGGGCTTTTCCTTTAAGTTTATTTTGCGTGTTACAATTATTAAAAGTCAATCCTAAAAAATGGTTTATTGGGTATATTAAATTTTTGATTTTAATGCTATGTCTAATGTCATTACATTGGACTATTGGTGTGCAACGCTTTGCTCCTGCTTTAATTCCTTTAGTATTTACTCTGTCTGTTAGATATGTGTTTTTGTTGAATTATTTCAAGAAAACTGCATAGCTTTTTTAATCGATAAGTTACCAGAATAAATTTTATACTCAACACTGTTGACTACTAATTATTGTCCTCTAAAAAAGATTACTGTGCTTAAAGTTTTAACAATAATATTAATGTCCAATAAAAAACTACGGTGTTTGATGTAATACAAATCGTATTGAAGTTTTAACAAACTATCATCTATACTTGAACCATAACGTGCTTTTACTTGAGCCCAACCTGTAAGTCCAGGTTTTACAATGTGTCTTGTCTCATAAAATGGAATGACTTGAGATAACTCGTCCACAAAATATGGTCGTTCTGGACGTGGTCCAATCAAACTCATATCTCCTTTTAGAATATTTATAAATTGAGGAAATTCATCAAAACGAGAGACACGCAAAAACTTCCCAAAAGCAGTAATCCGACTATCATTTTTGGTAGCCCAAACCGCACCTTTAGTTTCAGCATTTTTAACCATAGTTCTAAACTTATAGATTTTAAATGGTACTCCGTTTTTACCAACACGTTCTTGAGTGTAAAATAAAGCTCCTCTATTTCCAATAAGGTTTCCTAGTAACACTATTGGTAACAACAAAGTACCAATAATCAAACCAATAATGGATAATACAACATCAAATAACCGTCTATATGTTAAGTACAGTTTATTTTTATTATTTCGACTAAATGGAAAATATTTATAAAAGTCTTTACCTACAAACTGTACAGGGACACGATATGTAATATCTTCATATACCTGAGTATATTCTTTAATTGGGAATCCTTTTTCTAATAGTGTGATTAAATCTGAATAGATGGAAGGTGTAATGTTTTCAGAATTATAACTTGCTACAACCACTTCAGAAATACTCTCATCCTTAATAATTTGATGCATTGCTGTAGGCTCATATTCTTTTAAACCTTTAAATTTTACAGCATCAGTTTTTTCGGTTTCACAATTTATAAAACCAACTATTTTATAGTTAGGATCTGCATTAGCAAAAGCATCGATAATACTTTTTATATTTGACGTTTCGCCAACCAATAACACCTTTTTAAAAAATCGTGGTGATGAAATAAAAGTAATGTAAGCCCAACGCCAAAGGTATAACCCAAATAATATGGCTAAATAAAAATATAAAATTTGCAATCTATTTTCTGGTAAAGAAGGCGTAAAAAATGGGGTTAGTAAATAAAATAAAACAGTTACTGATGTGGTTAATAAAACAGTACCCAAAACGGTCTCTAACCGACTAGATTTTTGTAAATCGTATAATTCTAGAACTGTTCCAAATACAGAGATATACAATGCAAGTACAATAAACCAAGCCCAATGTTGATCATAGACTCTAAAATAATCAAATTCAAAAAAAGTACTAACTACAAACAAAGACAAACCAACAAAAAGCAAATCAAACAAACGTAATAAAATTTTACGTTCAGAAATTTCAAAGTGAATGCCACTAGTATCTGTCATTGGTATTGGTTGGAAGAATTATTTCAAAGATAACAAGTAATTGTATTATAACAAGTTTTTTACTTTAAAGTGGTTAACCATTGTTGTTTAATATGTTTCCAATCAAATGATTCGGCTTTTAATCGTGCTTGTTTTATAACAGATGTTCTAAAAACAGTATTGTTTTTATATTGTTTAATAGCATCTACAAAAGCTTCTGGATGATTTGGATTGACTAGTATACCTTCGCTATTATGCTCTATTAAATATGGTAGTCCTCCAACATTAGTAGATACTATTGGTAAACCTAAAGCCATAGCTTCAATAACACTAACAGGTGTGTTATCAAAATTTGTAGTATTAATAAACACTGAGTAGTTAGTTGATAATGCTACCCATTCTTTTTTGGTTAGCTTTCCTGTAAAAGTCACATCAATACCTAATTGGTCTGCATATGCTTTGGTGGTTTTCAAGCTCCCATCATTATCTGGTCCGACCATACATAGTGTCGCTTTTGGGTATATTTTTTTTAATTGAAATAAAATAGTTACAGCAAGCTTAGGATTGTATAGGTTAGAAAAGGATCGAACCCAAAGCAAATCAACCTTATCCATAGATCGCTCAGTAAATGAATAATTATTAATAGAAATACTATTAGGAATTACTGACACATTGAAATATCCAAATGTTTCAAATTCAGATTTAATAAAATCAGAGGGTGAAATATTTATATAAGATTTATTAAATATCGAAGCGCTGAGTTTAGGATTATTTTTTAAACGCTTTGGTAAATTACCTCCATGTAATATTGGTATGTACTTTAAGTTTAACCATTGACACAATTTGCTAACTGCATATGCATAAAAAAAATTTAAGGTGCTGTAGGTATCAATTAAAACATAGTCTGTCGTTTTTCTCTTTTGAAAAACCGTCCATAACATATCCAGAAATCTCAAAATAATATTTGAATAGCTTGATGCATATGTAACCTCAAAACCTGCTGCCTCAAGCCCTTTTCCAAGGGTGTCAATAGTTGTAGCAGTTTTACCTTTTTTTGATAACTTGTTGCCTATGTAAACTAAGTGCTTCAAATAGTTATAATTTATACAAACTTATACTTCCTTCTGTATGTATTAGTGTTGCTGGTACATTTTTATTTCTAGTCACATAATAATCTACATTAAACTGTTTTAAATAATCTATTATTGCTTTCATATTGTTTAGACTATTAATGGTCTCTTGTCGTTTTTGCCATTCAATAAACTGCTGTGGATTGCCTTCTATTAACATCGAAGCCCCTTTTCCATCAAATATAACTGATCGTTTTGTGGCTCCTCTGTAAATATAGCTAGCACATAAAACATCAGATTGATTGGTGTTTTTATTGATGTATTTGGACATTCTATCTATAGCTAACTCAGTATCTTTTTCTGTAGAAAATACGCTTAAATTATGTGGCAAAATAGTTTTAGAGATATCTTCTCCAAAAAACGGAACCTTATTAAACCACAAGCTTTGACTAAATACCAATAGTACTAAATAAGTACCTACAACGTAAGGTGCGTATTTTAATCTGTTTTTATTGGCATTAATAATTCTTTCAAAAATAAAAGCCCAAGCAAAATACGCTGGAATGACTGCTACTTTTTGCACTCGGATTAACTGAAAGGATAATCTTAAATTAAGTCCAAAAAGTTTGTTTATTAATTGCTCTACTGGTACACTAATGGTAGGAATTAGTATAAGAATAACGGTTAACAACACTAATAATTTCGCTTTTTTATGCTGATCTTGATTTTTAAAAGAGAGTATAAAAAATAATATTAATGGTATAATAAAAAACAAGGTTTTTAGCTGTAGCCACTGTCTTAAAAACTGAAACGGTTGACTAAAGTAATCTGGAATCCTAGTGTGAAAGGCTTTTTCAAATGCATCAAGATTATAAGTGACTTCTGAAGATGTTTTTCCAAAATAAGTTAATACAAATGGCAACATTCCCAAAGCAATAGCAGCAAGTATTAAAACAAATTGACGTAATGTTACACGTGCTTTATTTTTAAAATATATTTGATTTAAGACTATAAATGAAAGAAATAATAATACGCCTCCAAGTCCTGTAATGGGATGAAAATTAAAAATTAACCCAATTAAAAAACTGGCAATTAATACTTTATAAAAAGGTTTTGAAAAGATTAAAAAAGGTAAGGGTAATAGACTAATATAAACTGTTCTTGGCATGATAGTCCATAAGTCTGAAATACCCCAAATCTCCAAGCCTGGAAGCCAAATAATACCTCTAATTAGTATTGATACAAGTAATGCCACCCAAAAATTACTGACGAATCTAAACAGTAAGAAAAACCATAATATTCCAAAACTTAAATGGCAAATAAAACCTAAAACATTAACCGCTTGTATGTAATTGTAATTGGTAAATGTTGCCATAAAACGCAACGTTTGCACATAAAATGGCGTGTAATATTTAACATTTTCAATGTTATCCAAATATAAATCCTCTTGAAATAATGCTGGATTGTCAAATTTTTGAGCAACAGGAATTATATTTTGTATATCAGATGAGAGTTCACTATAATTAGCATCTAGGTTATCTATATAATAAGCAACAGCAATAACTAAATTAAATACAATTATTACAAGTAATTTTTGCTTACTTAAACGCTTCATTTAATTAGATTTTGGAGCTTTAGTTATGTCATAATGCACAGCTTGTAATAATAATTGAAACCCAATGATGATGGTTAAAGTTACTAACATGATGGTTCCTGTAGGCGCAAAGATAGCTTTGGAGCTATAGTACCACCACGTATACAACCCATAGATAAATCCGAATAAAAATAATGGCAATCCAAATAATAAATAGATAGAAGACATATTAAAATCGTAAACAAAATACGATTTAACAATACGCTTAACAAAGGTTTTGAATAGTTTGGGTAAAAACACAAAAGGCATTTTCCAGACACTCATATTTGACTTTTCATCGCCATAAATGGCTGGCATAGGTACATCTTTTATTCTAACATCCTGAAAATACAACTCGGCAATTAAAGAGGTTTCAAAATAATATCGGTTAGCAATATTGTTAAAATCTAATTGCTTTAATGTAGATGTTTTAACTGCAAAAAAACCATTAGTTGGATCAAAATTATTCCAGTAACCAGTTGCTGCTTTTGTTAAAAATGATAGTCCTAAATTTCCTATTTTACGTACAGTAGGCATATTTTTTAAAGCTTTAAAATCTCTAAATCTATTACCTTTAGCATATTCTGCTTTGTCTTCTATTAACGGATTAATTAAAGCTTTTATGTAGCTGGTATCCATTTGATCATCCGCATCTACTTTAACAACAATATCAAATTGATCTTGTATAGCTTGTTTGAAGCCTGTCTTAGTTGCGCCTCCAACCCCTAAGTTTTTTTCATTTTTTAGATGTACTGATTTTTCAAAAGTCTCTAAAATAGAATTAGGAAGAGCCTCTTCTCCACAATCATCAACAATGTAAACTACATCAATAAATTCTGGCAATTTATGCAATACATCAGCAATATGTTTTGACGCATTGTAATAAGGTATAACAACTGCTATTTTATTTTGATTTAACATTAATAAAGTAATAACGTGGGACAATTAGCATAACCACAATTAATAAAAAGTAACCTAAAATAGTAAATAATGAACGGTAAATATATAAATGTTCTCCAAAAAATAAGGTAACTAGCATGGCTATTACCAATCCGCTTAACGCAGATTTTAAATATCTTACTCTACCAAATTTTAAAAACAAATAATTACTTAACCATTTAAAGTATAAAAACAAACCTACTAATCCCACTTCATTTATCAAACTTAAGTAAATATTATGCGCTGAAAATTGAATGAGCAATCTATTATTTAATCCAATACCAAATGGCATAATCAATGGGTTTTCAATTAAATAATACAAATATCTTACGGATAATTCTTTTCTACCTGATCCTAAATCTTCATATAATTCGCCAACATTTAAATTCTGTCCTGTAAAAATCCCTGGATCTGATACTTTATTTACAACCCTATTTTCAATGGTTTCGGTAATGGTTTCAATTAATTCTAAATTTAAAAAAAACGCAATAATAATTCCTATTGATATAACAATTGAAAGACCAAAAAACTTTTTAGTACTAGAAATAAATAAGTAACAAACAAATACAATTAACGCTAAATACGTAGTCCTAGAACCTGATACACCAATGGTAGCCAAACTAGTTAAGATGGTTATTATAATTAAAATACGATTGACCTTTAATTGCTGCTGCATTAATAAACCAATTGCAAACACTAGAGAAAACAACATATTCATCCCTAAATTAATTTTATTAGGACCTAATGCTCCAGATAAAAAACCTCCATATGCTTGTAGATAGACATCATTCCATAAAAAAGGAACTAAACCAGCATGTTGAGAAAATACTAATATAGCTTCTGCTATTGCTAGAATTAATATAAAGCTAGCTGCTCTTTTATAATTGAATCGGTTTCTTATATACATAGCCATTAACACTGCAGTGTAAAAGAAAATAAGTAAATGATAATAATACAGACAGGTTTGTACAAACCATAGAGGTCTGCCTTTATATATACTAAAAGCTGCATTAAAAATTAATGTAAATCCAGCCCACAATATAAATGTGTTGAGATATTTAAAATAAGTTTTAGATTTAATATAAACAGTAAATAACTTTAAATTATTAAAGACAATAAACAATATAACAACACCTGTCATATCATATAATCTCAACTCATTATCACCAGTTAAACTGTATTTAAGAGCTGGTAAATTATAAAAATAAGAGATGACCATTAAAGCCAATGCTAATTTTACATAAAGTGACTTAAATAAGTTTTCTATTTTTTTATTAATGTATTCTGTTTGTGTCATTAAACTAAAATAGATTGGTAGATAGCTTTTATTGTTTTAATTGTTGAAGTTTCAGAAAATTGATGCGCTACTTTATGATGAAATGTATTTCCAGCTAATTTAGCTTTTTCAGGATTATATATGTAATCTAATAACGCTTTTTCCATCTCTAAGCTATTTTCAGAAGGTATTAATTGACCTTCTGTACGCTCTGAAATTACCAAATTACAATCGCCTACATGTGTTGCAATAACTGGTAAACCTGCTAAACCATATTCCAATAGAGCCAAAGGTAAGCCTTCAGATTTTGAGGATAAAATACCTATACTACACTGCGACAATATAGCAGATATATCTGGACAACTCCCATAAACAAAAACATTTTGTTCTAATTTATTGTCTTTGATATAATTAAACACAGATTTAGAATACTCATCCTTAAAATCATGTCCCACCAAATGTAAAGTCCAATCTGGATGTTCATTTAGAACTACTTTGAAAGCCTTTAGTAAATTTAAATGGTCTTTTTGAGGACGTAAGTTAGCTAAACATACTATGCGTTTACCAAACTCTCCTTTTAAGTTAGTGGTGGAAGTTAATTCATTTTTAACAGCAAAATTTGGTAAATAGCTAACCGACTTCACCTTTAAATTATTTTTTGCCCAAGCTTCTAATTTAGAATTCACACTAAAAACATGATTAAAAAAATAAGAACATATTTTTAATATGCCTTGTGAACGTTGATCTAAAAATTCACTTTTCCCATAATGATCATGCCAAACTAGTTTTAGTTTTGGTTTTAAAATTTTAATAATAGTCGCTAAAAAATAAGACGTAGAATGCGCATGAATTACAGTAATTTGATGTTGATTTACAAAACGAAGTAAACGTCTTGTAGCTTTGATATCTAAAGTGTTCTGTTTATTTAAAAATAGATATTCAACTTCATTTTTGATACTTGATTGTAATAAACCTTCAGCTCTTGTGGCACATAAAAATGACCCTTCAATCTCATCTACTAAAGCATTAGCAAAATTAACTGCTACTCGTTCTGCTCCACCAGCTTCTAAAGAATCAATAAGTTGCAATACTTTCATTTATGCGACAATTAGTTTTTTAATTTCCGCCTCAAAAGCATCTAAAGTATAATCTTGAGACCAATTGGATGCTAATTTAGACATTTGCTGTAATTGTTCTTTAGATTGTAAATGAGTTTCTATTTTTGATATAGCATCTGTTATACTAGGTTCAATCAAAATCCCTCGTTTACCATAATCTAACATATTTGGCACGCAAGATATAGGTGTTGCAATGGGTATGACTCCAAAAAACATAGCTTCAGCTAAAGCTTTTGGCCAACCTTCAGATTGAGAGGCTAATATGGTGAAATGTGCCGATTGCAATGCAGTTTTAACGGTTTCGCTAGTTTGATTTCCGTGTAAACGAATATATTCTGATAAATTATTATCAGATATATATTGTTGTAACTCTTCTTTTAAAATACCGTCTCCATACAGATCTAAAGTTATAGCATAGCCTTTCTGTTTTAAAGCTTCTACAATTTGAATAGCCAGCAAAGGTCGTTTTCCACTAACCAAACTACCAACAAACACAAAGTGTAATTGTGCTGAATAATCTCTTTGTAATGCTATTAGTCGATCTTCATTTTTAAAAGTTGCTGTAAAAAAAGGTTTAATATTTTTGGTTTGATTGTACCAATGTCCATAAACAATTGCAGTCATATTTTTAGTCCATCGTGTACTAGATAATATTTTTTTTTGAATGCGGTAACTTAATGGTTGTACTGCATGTGGATCCCAATTCCCAGCATATTTTGCTGTTTTTATTTTTTTTGGAAATAACATCTGAACCACACACCCTAACAACCCAATATTACTTGGACAACGTAAGTGAATATGATCTGCACGACGACAGGCTTGATATAATTTATACAGAATAAATGGTAAGGATAACAAAGACAGTAATGACCTACCAAACGTTACAAATGCAATGGAAGGAATTTCTGTTAAGGTTATGTTTTTGTGTTGATAAGCAATATCAATATCTGTAATGGGTTGATTGGTTTTTGGTGCCACAATCTCCACGTCATTAACATATTTTAACCACAAATTCATTTCGCGCACGTATGGTGCGTAAGCAAACCATTGCTGATTTTGGGACTTGTGTAAAACATGTGTGATGATTAAAAATCGCATTATTGAATTTTGGGTTTGTTAAAGATAAGCGAAAGCCAGCCCATTTTACGACCTGCAGTTTCTGTAAAGGCTTTTAATTTGTCTTTAGAGGTAAAGATATTTGTAAATCTGATGGTCATCAGCAACAACTCGGTAGCATGAAATTTAAATCGTGCCTTTAAACTTGGATTAGGGTATTTTACTCGCCAAACATACCAGCTATTTCTAACTACCATTTTACCATAGTTGTATTGATTAGGACGTCCAGAACCATCATGATAATGAGCTAATCTAGCATTTGTATTAATATATAACGCTCCTATTTTAGCCAATCTAATAGAGAAGTCTGCATCTTCATACAAACCATAACCTTCAAAATACGTTGAAAATGATAGTTGATCAAACACTTCCCTTTTATAGCTAGACACGCCTCCCATAATTTGCTCAACTTCATAAATTTTTCCAGAAGGTGGCAAAAAACTTACCGAGCGTCCATGAGCAAACGTAGGTAAAAAACCAGGTTTGGCATCTGGCTGTAATCCAAAAACACGTCTTATTTTAAAACGAGAAGGCTCATTACGCATCCAACCATCATAATAAAATTTTGAAGGATTGTTTTTATGATTCGATGCTTCCCAATCGACTTCGTTGGTAATGCAACCTCCTACTGCCAATGCGTTTGGATGTGTAGTATAAGTAGATAATAAATGTTTAAAATAATCTGCTTCTAAAACGACATCGTCATCTAAAAAACAAATAATAGCGCTATTTTTATCAACTTTACTAATTCCAAAATTACGTTGTTTAGTTAACCCTCTATTGCTGTCATCAACTTTAAAATAGCTAAGATTATTAAATGTTTTCTCTTTTAATACAACTTCAGTAGCATTATTTGTAGAACCATCAATAATTAAAATATCATTAGGATAGAGTGTTTGCAAAGCTACCGACTCTAAAAGCGTTACAATCGCTTTTGGTCGCATGTAGGTGCAAATGACTAATGAAAAAGACAAATTCATTATTGTTGTTTGGTTTTAAACTGGTTGTAAATTTCTAAAAAATAAGGTTCTCTACGTAATGTATTTAACCACAAGTCTCTATTAGAGGTTTGTAAATTTTCAAATGCGACTTCTGTTAATGAATTATGAAATTCTAAAATTTGCTCTGCAATGGGCACATTACCCTTCTCTTCTATGATTAAACAATGTTTAGACCAATCTATTTTAGTAGATAAAGGTAAACGACAATCTGTATTTATTAAAATCGGGATACGTCCTACTGCTAAGGTCTCGTAAAAACGTACTGAAAAATTACCGACACCTCTTAAACAAAAAGTATAAGCATTATTAAACATATTGTCGTAAAACTGTTTTGAACTTTCCTTTTGGGTTAATTCAGTTTGTAAACCTGCTCTATATTGGTGACGTAAAATAAACTGCGTATTTAATTGGTCATTAACTGCTAATTGGCTTAGATACTTAGCGCGTTTTATACTAGATGGATAAAACGCTTGGTTATCGGCTAGAATAAGATTAAATAATCTTTTAACTTGATATTTAATATGATTTGTTAATTCTTTGATATACTTTTTAAAACCAGATTGTGCATGACCAACAAATCCAATACTGGGTTGCTTTTCTTTTTTTAAAGCTGAAAAACCTTGTAGTAAAAAAGAGTCGTAAGGGTCATTAATAAAAGATGGTATTACAAACGTATTGTGGTCTAATTTGCTATCAAAACCACCTAATCTAAAGGTATAACTATTAGGTATGTAATTAGTAAACCCATAATCTCCAGCAGTGTATATCCAAATAGGTTTTTGATATTGTTTTGCTAAATTCAACAATGAAGATATTTCTTTTTTATGCTTAAAAAAAACAGTATAATCTACAGGAAACACCACAATATCTGCATCTTCAATAGCATCTACCAATTGATATTTAGACAGCAAGGTGTCGTTTTCTTTAAACACCAAATCAAACAGTAACGGAAAGACTTGACGTCGATACGTTTCGGTTAAAAAATCGGTATTTGTATAGAGTTTAAGCATGGTGTTTAGATTGGAGTTTGGCACTCCAAAATTGGCTACATTTCCATTGTTTTTTATACTGCTTAATATAAGCAAATGGATTTTTAGTTGAACTATGTTTAAAACTGCGTAATCCTAATAACAATTTGTAACCTAATAATTGGTGTTTTGTAAAATAAGTTTCGTTTAACAACATGATGGTTGGAGATGGTTTAGGCTTGACGACATCATCAGCCCAAAGCTGTTTGACTTTGGTACGATAACCACCAATTGGTGCTTTTAAATGCGTGATTTTAATATCTGCAAAATACACCACATCTTCGCCCAAATGTCTTAATTGCATACCAAAATCATTGTCTTCGCCATAATTAAATTCGTAATTCATGTTAAACTTAACTTGCTTGATTAGACTAGATTTAACGATGCTATTCCCTGCTCCGAAAATACTAGTTTGTGCGGTTTTTAAATAGGTTTGCGTTTCGTTAGGTTGTAAATATACCGTTGTACCTACCTGTACACCATATTGCTCGATATGATTAAATAGCGTTTTAATTAGATTAGTTTCCAATCTATTATCATCATCACCTAAAAAGGTCCATTCGCTTTCAACTTGTGATAAAGCTAAATTACGTGCATTACAAACTCCAGATTGATGGGTAAAAGTATGTTTGATATTGAAAGGCCAATCTTGAGTGGTTAAATAATTTAATTCTGAAACAGAATCGTCAAGTGGATTTTGCTCGACAATAATGACGTTTTTTGGTAAAATAGTCTGAGCGGATAAATCTTTTAAAACATCATACAAATATTGCTTTCTACCTATGGTTGGAATAATAACATCGATGTCTTTATTATTGATGACTTTTTTAGAGGATTGAATAGAAATTTGATCCAGATTAAAGTGAGTTGATAACTGTTTATAAAACAAACTTTTCAGCAACGGAAAAAAAGTAAATTTTCTCTCATAAATCAAATAACATGCGCTTAAGAAAAATATCCAAACCCATTTATAGTGTTGCTTGACAAACTTAAATAAGGTGTCAGTTGACGCTTGTTTTGTTTCAGTTTTTACTGAAGTGTTTGGTAGCAATAATCTAGGTTCAGAATAACAAAACAACCCTTCTACCATAGCACGTTTAGCTAAAGAATTGAAAAAATAGTCAAAGCATTCTAAAAAATTTAAATCCTCTTTTAAATGAGTTAAAACCGAAGCATGTATACCTCCAACATGGCTACTCATAAACCAGGTTGGGAAAGTCACACTCTTATTTATTTTTAAGAAGTAAGAGCGTTCAACATACCCTATTTGTTTAGGTAGATAATCTGTTTCTGACAAGTTATAACTTGCTAGTACACGTTGATGGTGAAAAATTTTTGAAAAGTCATCAATATTTAAATGGTCTAAATACTGTTGTTCACACCAAATAATCAATTCATCTGTGTTAGTTTGAGCAATTTTTTCAAGGGTTTTAGTTATTGTCTCTCCAATACCAAATCCATCAGTAATGGGTTGCTGTTTAGCATCCAATACTTGAGTTAATTTGCTATGTTGATGTACTAATATAATCACGTTTCTAAAACTTGAAATTCAGTGTTTCCGATAATAGCTGCATATTTAGAAAAGCTACTATTATACATTGGTTTCACATTTAAAAAATAAACTTTCTCACTATTAGCAATCATAAAAAAGTCGATTAATGTTTTTAAATGCCCATCTAACTGAGAACTCTTTGAAAAATTATCCATGTGAAACGGATTGCCTTCAACAACTTTAATAGCTGTATTTTGCTTAATGTAATTAACAAAATTAATACTATCCGAAAACACATAAGCACTTTTATTACTTTCTGCCTTAACGCGATTAATGATTGCTAATAGCTGCTTGCTCAATTGTTCTTGTTGGGTTACTGAAAGCACTTTGTGAGTTGTATCTTCAAAATCTCCCATAAGCGTTGTAAATCTGGAATGAAATGCAATGTAAGGTTCAGAAGTCATTTCATTAAGCTTTTCTTCTAATAATTCACTCTTTTTAAATAATGCATTAAAATCGGCTCGCCATTTTTGTTCTAGATCTTGGGTATCTAATTCTGGAAACGTAGCTTTAGAATAATCAATATTAGCATATACATAAAAGGTATTTGCTTTAGATTTTTTTATTGTTTGTAATGGGATAGCAGTAAAATTATTAACTAAATACAAACATTTAGATTGGGTTGGATGCCAAGTCAAATTTCTTCTTTTTAACTCCCAATCTACTTCATTTGGTTCTAAAAAAGTAGAGAGTGTAAATGGGTTATCAAATAAAATTTTGAAATCGTAACCCAATTGCTCAGCGATTTGATAAAAGGATACGATACCTTTTAAACGATCGACCAATCCACCATGAGTAAACAAACCATCAAAACAGACAACTATTTGCTTTTGTTTAGGTTGCTTCAAACTAAAGTATTTTAAGTAATGAAAAAACAACATTTGCTTTTTCTTTTTTTTACTTAAAAATTGCTTTAACTTTTTAAAAGTCATTAGTATTATTTTTTTGAAATAATAGATTGGTAGTATTCTATATTTTTATCTGCAATGGTATTGATATCAAAAGTAGACTCCACTTTTAGACGTGCTTGTTGTCCCATCTTTAAACACAATGCTTTATCGTTGAAAAGTTGTACTATTTTTTCACTATAGGTATCTATATCTGAAGGATGCGCTAAATAACCATTTACGCCATCATCAATCAGCTCTTGTGCCCAACCAATACTAGTATTGACCACTGGTTTTTGTAATGCCATACTTTCAATCGTAACCATGCCTAGTGTCTCAGCTAAACTTGGAAATGTACAAACATGTGCTTGTTTAATTTGATTTTTAACTTCAGAATAGGGTATTTTTCCTAGATATTCAACGTTTAATTTCGCTTTGTCAGACAACACATTTTGCATTAAAGCGTAGGTAGAAGCAGCTCCAGTTTTTACATCTGGTGCATCACCACCAATTAATTTTAATTTGGCATTAGGTTCTACTTCAATGACTTTATTAAAGATTTCTGCTAATTCTAAAACTCCTTTTTTTCTGATTATAGTTCCAATATATAGTATCGTCTTATCTTCATAAACATTTGGTGCATCATTATTAAAATGATCTAACTGTAAGCCATAATGTATGGTCTTAATGTTATTTCGGTGTAAACCGAAAATTTTAGCAGTTTCTTGACCTGCAAATGTAGTTGGTGCAATGTAAGCTTTGGCTTTGAGCAATGCAGATTTTTCAAATACAAAGTTTTTAAACTTCTGCTGTCTTTTATCTAGCTTACAGAAATACGCATCACTACCATGAAAACGAATCACTAGTGGTGCTTTTAAATTCATAAACGCAGTAATACCTGTCCAATCTGGAGCTTCCAGAATATTAATATTCTCTTTAACTACGACTGTATTAATATAGTTTTGCAAGTGCTTTCTATAGAAATACCATGTTAAAAATGAAAACTTTTTCTTTGCAATTAAATGAATCCTTACGCCTTTATCATTAATGATTTCATCTTTATTTTGGTGATAAACAAAAACAGTAACTTGTTCTCCTTTATTAACTAAAGTAACAGCTAAATTTTTGATACTTGTCGCTATTCCTGCTGCGTGAGAGACTTTAGGATGTGGATATTCTGATGTGATTAAACCTATGTGCATTAAACTAGGTTTTTAATAGTGTTCCAAATAGTCTCTGATGCTTTTGTTGGCGTTTTACCGACTACAATCTCATACCATAGTTTACCTTGTTCTACATTAGAAAGTTGCCCATCTAAAATTTGTTTTACTATACCTTCTAAATCATTTTTATTGGTACAAAACACAGCTGCTTCTTGACTTGGCATACTTCTAAAGTGTACATACTTATAATTCTGTCCAATATCTCTAATACCGTTTTTAAGTTGTGGTTGCTCATAATTATAATAAATACAAGCTTTATCATGAACCACAAAATCAAATACTGTCGAAGAACACACGTTGGTTACAAACTCAGAATGCTCGCACACATTATAAAGCATTTTAAAGTCTTCTTTTGCAGGTAACACTTGATTCCATTGGTCACCAACTTGCTTCCAAATAGGATCTAACACTTCAATGATATCTTTATTTTCTTCTATTACAGCGTCATAACGCGTTGTAAAATCTACTGGACATTTTCTATAGATAATGCCTAAGTTTTCGCCTTTACTATTTAAACTTCTAACAGCATTGGCTAAGTCTTCAAGATAGTATTGATCTAAAGGTGACGTGGTTTCGTCATCACCAGAATAGCAAATGTATTTTTTGTTGATATCTAAATTATATTGCTTAAAAAAGTCTTCTCGACTTAATTTTAAACTGGTGTCATAATGTGGTTCAAACTGTGGTGTACCTGTCACAAAGACTTGTTGTTCTTTTACAAAAGGGTAGTATTTTAATACTTCCTCTTTCATTAAATCACTCCAAACACAATAATAATCTGTCTCAACCACTTGCATGGCTTTAGGTACATTATCCCAAGAATAGACAAATGCTACTGTTGGAATGCCCAAATCTTGAGCTGCTAATAGCGCACTAATAGATTGTGTGGCACGCTGTGTAGTACAAAAAATTAAATCTGGTTTATGTTCTTCTAATTGTGCTTTACAATAGGCATATTTTGGGTTTTTACGCTCTAAATCGTTTATTTTTTGACGGATTTTTTCAACGCCTTTCTCTGAAGAATATAAACCAATTAATAATTTAGTATATAAACTTTTAAGCGTATTTTTTAATCCTTTGTAATTAAACGGAAATTTATAAGTCGGATAGACCTCATCATTAAACTTATCTCGCGACACATTTAATTCTGCTCTTTTACGAGCACGAGAATAAATTGGAGTTAATGGATGAATTTGATGGTTTTCGATTTTAACTTCATTAAAACCTAGATTATCTTTTAAAGAAAATACTGTATTATTCCAATAGGTAATATCAAAACCCATTTGCTCACCTATAGCTTTAAAATTGGTAAAAGCAAAGTTTCTAAGACCAACTCCATCAGGAAAAAAGACAAATACTTTTTTTTTCATATGTAAAATAGAAAATTAGCCTTTTTGATTTTTCAATTTATCGCGTTGTACTTGCTCAATTGGTAAAATATCTTGGCTTTTAAAAGCTAAAGCTTTATGAACCGCTTTTAAATCTCTTGATAGTTTACGCATTCCGATAGGCTCTAAAGAGGCTGCATGATCTGTGCCTTTCCATGTTCTATCTAACGTATAATGACGCTCAACAATATTTGCTCCTAGCGTATATGCTGCAACATCTACTGCAATACCTAGATGATGTCCAGAAAAACCAATATGCTTGACTTCGTTACCATATTTTTTAATCAATAAATTGATATCTAATAAACACACATCTTCAAATGGTACTGGATAACCAGAGGTGCAATTGTACAATACTAAATCTTTATTTCTGTTGTGTTTTTTGAAAAGCTCTACCAAATCCTCAATTTCATCTTTAGTAGTCATTCCTGTAGAGATATGAAGTTCTCCTTTATAATTCTCACACAACCACTCTAACATCTTAACATTATTGTTACATGCTGAAGGTATTTTAATAAACTTAGGGTTTAAAGACGCTATTTCTTTTGCAGAAGTCACATCCCAAACAGAGGTTGAATAATCGATACCTATTGCTTCACAAAAGTCTTTTAACTCTTGATGTTGGGTTACATCAAACTCTAAATACTCGCGATGTTCACCATAAGTATCTCCATAAGAATTAGATGGGTTAGGATGTGGACTATTGTACTGCTCCTCTGTCAATAACTCTTTATTGTGACGCTTCTGAAACTTGACAGCATCTACATTACAGAATATTTTAGCCATTTGAATTAATTCTTTGGCTATTTGCATATCACCTTTGTGGTTGCAACCAATTTCGGCAATGATGTAAGGTGTTTTGTAAGTATTCATAGTTTAGGACTAAAATCTTTTATTATAATTTTTCACAAACTGACAAGCTTCTCTAATCGCACCATTAGCAGAGTCTTTAGACAATACCACATCAGCGTTTGTTTTAATTTCTACCATAGCATTATTTGGTGCTAATGACCAACCAACACTAACTATATTGGCTAAATCGTTAACATCATCACCAACATAAGCGATGTTACTTAGTTCTATATTTTGCTCTTTAGCTAATTTATTTATCAAAGTAAATTTATCTTTTACTCCTAAATAGACTTGCTCTATTTGAAGCTTTTGCATACGCTTAGCCACTAATTCTGAGTTTTCAGAGGTCATGATTACTACCTCAACATCGAACTGGCGTAAAATTTCTAATCCCATTCCATCACGCATATCAAAACGTTTGGTATGTTCGCCATCCTTAGTGTAAGTAATACTTCCATCCGTAAAGACACCATCTACATCTAGTATTAAATGTGTGATTTTTTGGGCTGATTTGGCACGTTTTTGACGTTCAATCAACAATTGCTCAACAACAATCCAATCGCTTTCGCTATCAATCTCTTGTAAACTATCCTCTGGCATTTTAACAATACCTATGGTATCGCCTAATCTATTTTTTTTGTTTTGAAGCACTTCCTTTTTACAAACATAAACTGCTCCGTTTTCTATTAATAATCCCTCAAAATCTTGACGTCTTGGACGTTGTAACGGATTATAATTTATAGGTGTTCCATCTTCTTTCCATAAAAAACGATGTGTGTTGACTACAGTTAAAGCAGAATCTTTTCCGTTTTCAACTTCTTGCAAACATTTATTAATATCGGAAGCTTTTGTAAAAGGCGAAGTCGCTTGTAATAAGCAAAACACGTCAAAATCATAATTGATTTTTTTAGCTAGTTCAAGCATAGCACTTTCTGTAGACGCAGTGTCTGTAGCACTTTCGTCGCTTCTTAATAGTCCTTTAATTTTTGTGGTGTAATGGTATTCTTTATTGATAAAATCGATGATAGATTGATCGTCAGTATAAACATAAACTTCATCTAGATTAGATTGAAATGCCTCACCCAAAACCCAAGTAAACAAGGGTCTACCGACCATTTTACGTTTGTTTTTATTGGGAATACCTTTAGAGCCTTTACGTAAAGGAATAAAACCGATTTTTTTCATTTAATATTAAAAGATTCGAATTCTTAATTTATCGCTAAAATACACTTTTTTTCGGATGAAAGTTAAGAAATTTCGGATAAAAGGAGGATTAAAGATGATTTGAAATTAAAAGTTTTTATTTGAAACTTCGTGTAAATATTCAATTTCAGTTTTTAATGGAATTTGGTGATTTCCTACAAACAATCCATTAGCGTCAAGATACTTAGCATTTGTCATCTCTCCGAAGACTTCATAATCAAAATATTTTAAGACTTCATTTTTAGTAAAATCTCCTGTAACTATGGGTCTACAATCAATATGATGCGCTGTTAATACCTCAACTACATCCTTACGTTTAATGTTAGATTCTGGTTTAATGATTAAGCTAAATCCAAACCAGCTACTTTTATCTATATTTTTCTGAATATAAAAGTGTTTGTGATTTTTAAACAGATTAACAAAATACTCTGCATTTGCTCTTCTGTGTTTCAAAAAATCTGGAAGTTTTTTTAATTGCTCAACTCCTATAGCACCACTCATTTCTACAGGACGCAAATTATAACCTGGTAATACAAAACGGAAAGACTCTGTAAACCAATCGTCCGATTTGTTTGATACTTTGTTTTCTTTTGGTAAATGCCTAGTCCAACCATGTGCTCTTAAACTAATTAACACGTGGTATAATTCTTCATCGTCTGTTGCAACCAAACCACCTTCCATAGTAGCCATATGATGCGAAAAAAACGTTGAAAAAGTACCCATTAAACCAAAAGTACCAGCTTGCTTTCCTTTGTACTCTGCTCCCATAGACTCGCAATTATCTTCTAATAAAATAATATCTGTTTTGTCTATGTATGATTTTATGATATCAAAATCGTTAGGGTTTCCCAATAAGTTAACTGCAAAAATCATTTTTGTCTTATCTGTAATTGCAGCTTTTAATTGATTTAAGTCAAAATTTAATGTATGTAAATCAACATCTACAAACTTTAATTTTAAACCGTATTGATATAATGGAAAATAAGTTGTAGACCAAGATACTGCTGGTACAATGACTTCATCACCTTTTTTTAATTTAGGGTTTTTAGTATAAAACAATGCAGCTACAGCTAGTAAATTAGCTGAAGACCCAGAATTAACCATCACACAGTATTTGGAATCTATAAATGATGCAAATTCGGTTTCAAATTTAGCAACATGTTTACCCATAGTGTACATATCACTATCGATAACCGTTTTAATAGCTTCAATTTCTTTATCATCCCAAGTGGATGTTGCTAATGGATATTTAGTCATGTTTTACTTCTGTTTTATAGTAACTATAGGTTAATTGCAATCCTTGTTCTAAATCTGTTTTTGCAGTCCAACCAAAAGCTTTAAGTTTTGTATCATCAATCAATTTTTGATACATACCAACTGGTTTTGATAAATCATGTTCAAACTGTCCCTCAAAACCAATAACTTTAGCTATGGTTTTATAATAGTGATTAATAGTAAAATCATACCCTAATCCTACATTAATATTTTGTGGCATAGCAGTAAAATTTGATACTGCATAAAATATAAAATCTGCTAAATCTTTAGCGTACATAAACTCTCTTCTAGCTTCTCCATTTCCCCAAATTGTAATTGTTGAGTTTCCATTTAGTTTGGCTTCATCTATTTTTTTAATCACTGCAGGAACCATATGAGAGTGTTCTGGAGAAAACTTATCATACTTCCCATATAAATTACATGGAATTACCGTTTTGTATTGAAAATAATCATCCTCTTTATTGATGTACTCACAAAGTCTTGTCGTTACTATTTTAGCCAATGCATAGCCTTCATTTGTGGGTTCCAATTCGCCTTTTAAAATTAAGTCTTCTTGTAAAGGATTTTTGGCCTCTCTTGGATACATACAAGAGCTAGACAGATTTATAAAGTTTTTAACTCGGTTAGATTTAGCAGCCATAATCAAGTTACGACCAATATCAAGGTTTTTTATTAAAAAATCTACTGGTCGTGCTATATTGTCTTGAATACCACCTACCAATCCTGCTGCGTGAATAATAAAGTCTGGTTTTTGTTGCTTTATATAATTAAATACCGCATTATAATCTTCAAGATTTATTTCTTTTCTATTTGGTGCTAGAATAGTAATGTTAGGGTTTGTATTATATTCTAGAATATTCTTACCAACCATTCCATTGCCTCCTGTTAAAAAAATCTTGATTTGTTGAGGCATGTTATTTGTTTTTAATCAGTTTTAAATCATGTTGGGTCATAATTTTTACTAACTCTTTAAAAGAGGTTTTATTAGGATTCCAGCCCAAATTAGCTTTGGCTTTGGCTGGATTACCTAATAAGGTTTCTACTTCGGCTAGGCGGTAATAATTTGGATCAATTTCTATTAAAACACGTCCTGATTCTGCACAGACTCCTTTTTCGTTCTCGTCTTTACCTTCCCAATTAATTGTAATATCAGCTTCTTTAAACGCCAGCTCACAAAATTCTCTAACGGTATGCTGTTCTCCTGTTCCAATAACATAATCTTCAGGAACCTCTTGCTGTAACATGAGCCACATACATTCTACATAATCTTTAGCATAACCCCAATCACGTTTGGCGTCTAAGTTTCCTAAATATAGCTTATCCTGAATACCATGTGCAATTCTTGCTGCTGCTAATGTAATTTTTCTAGTGACAAACGTTTCACCACGACGCTCAGACTCATGATTAAATAAAATTCCGTTAACCGCATACATATTGTACGATTCGCGGTAGTTTTTAGTAATCCAAAAGGCATATAGCTTAGCAACTCCATAAGGCGATCTTGGATAAAACGGAGTTGTTTCTGTTTGTGGCGTCTCTTGTACCTTACCATATAGTTCTGAGGTAGATGCTTGATAGATTCTAGTTTTATTGGTCAGTCCACAAATGCGAATTGCTTCTAATAATTTTAAGGTACCTATACCATCTGTTTCTGCGGTATATTCTGGTAAATCAAAAGAGACTTTTACATGGGACTGTGCTGCGAGATTATAAATCTCGTCTGGTTGGATTTCTTGAACTAAACGAATCAAATTAGAACCATCTGTCATATCTCCATAATGCAATTTTATATTTTGCTGTTTATGAATATCTTTAAGTATGGTGTCAATATATAAATGCTCTATACGTTCTGTATTAAATGTTGAACTACGTCTAATTATACCATGTACCATATAGCCTTTATCAAGTAAAAGCTCTGCAAGGTAAGATCCATCTTGTCCGTTTATTCCTGTAATTAATGCAACTTTCATTGGTTGTTTATTGAGTTGATAAAGGTACTAATTTCTGAAGTGAATATTTGTGCTCCGTTTTTAAAAAGGTGCGAATAGTCGTTATAATATTCTTTTTCTCTGTAAATTGGATTTAAGGTATCATAAATAAATAATCTCTCCTTTGGATTCATTAATGATTTAAAACGTGATACAAATGTTGAATTGAAAGTTTTAAAATTTGGTGGCAAGGCAAAAATTAATTCAATATTATTCATTTTACACATATATTGAATATTTGTAAACGAGGTTAGCTTATTTGTAAGTTCTTCTTTTGCATTATATGAAATCACATTATTTGAAAAATCTAATTTTTTCTTGTTATTTCTTACAATATACGGTCTAGATCCTGAACTATCTATTGGATTAAAATGAAACGGTTTTCTTTTATGAAATTCAAGATTAGAACGATTAATTCTTGATAACATAAAAAACCACGAAAGAAAATTTTTCTCTTTCTGTTTAATTAATTCAGAATTGATATAATTGTATTTAGATAGTGGTATTAATCGATCTATCCTAAATTTAAGAGACGCTTCTTCAATAAACTCATAAGGAGTATCTATGACTAAAACAACAATTTTAGGTACACTATTGTATTTTAAAAGAGTTTTTAAAACAAACTCATGAAATATGACATTTGAACCTTCATAGGATAAATTATAAGATGTAAACCCTGTCTCATTCTCTAGTTGTCCTGCTAATACATCTGAGGCTCCTTTAGAAGAACCTAGTACTATTAACTCTTTATTCATTTTACCTTCTAAAACAGTTTCTAGTCTTTTATCATACTCACGTTTTGGTGCTTCTAGCAAAAAAATATAGGTGATTTTTTCTACAATAAAAAAGAGTAGCACAAATAAAACGATATGTTTTAAAAAACGTTTCATCTTAAAACTGGAAATAAATAAATTCTTGTTGTTTTTCGTTACTAAATACAAATACTAATGCTATAATAACCATATAAAAAGCCCATCGTAACACTCTGGATTGTTTTAATAACATGACCTCAATTGCATATTGTTGTCGTCTTCCAATCCACTCAACTACTATAAATATAAATATCAATATGATTATATTAGTTGGCCTTATCGTTGGTAAAGACAATAAGCTTTTACTAAAAATACTTTTTAGGTAAGAAATTGCATGCGTAATGGTCTCTGCCCTAAAAAAGACCCAAGCTAAAACAGTAATCCCAAAAGTAATAAGCATTTGTACACTTTCTTTTAAATTAGGAAAACGTCTATCTTGAGCTATAACATTTAGATTATTACGGTTACGTTTTGCTAGTAATAAAGGTAAAAAATAAAGTGCATTTAAAAATCCCCAAACCAAAAACGTCCAATTAGCACCATGCCAAAAACCGCTAACTAAAAAAATAATAAATGTATTGCGGACTTTCATCCACGTGCCACCTCTACTTCCTCCTAACGGAATGTATAAATAGTCTCTAAACCAAGTAGATAAAGAAATATGCCAACGTCTCCAAAATTCAGCAATATCACGCGAAAAATAAGGGAATGCAAAATTTTGTTTTAAGTTAAATCCAAACAATCTAGACGTCCCAATTGCAATGTCTGAATACCCTGAAAAATCACCATAAATCTGAAAGGTAAAAAACAAAGCACCCATCAATAAAGTACTTCCTGAATGTTCTGCAGAATTATTAAATATTTGATTGGCATATTCTGCACAATTGTCTGCAATCACAACTTTTTTGAAAAATCCCCAAAGGATCTGTCGGCATCCATCAACCGCTTGACTGTAATGGAAATGACGTTTTTTATAAAATTGAGGTAATAAATTAGTAGCACGCTCTATAGGTCCTGCAACTAATTGTGGAAAAAAGCTGACAAACGCTAAAAAAGACACAATATCTTGAGTGGGATCTAATTTTCTTTTATAGACATCAATAGTATAACTTAAGGTTTGGAAGGTGTAAAAACTTATTCCGACTGGAAGAATAATATCCAAAGTATTAGGTTGAATTTTAGTCCCGAAAAACGAAAACGCTTCCACAAAATTATCAACAAAAAAATTATAATATTTAAAAAAGCCTAAAAACCCTAAATTAACAAGAATACTAGTCCATAGCAGTAATTTTCTTTTGCTGGGTAAATCTTCTTTTTTTAATTGTAAACCTATAGTATAATCTACTAAAGAACTGAAGATAATTAAAGACAAAAAACGCCAATCCCACCAACCATAGAACACGTAACTGGCTAATACTAGTAATGCATTTTGCAGTTTCAGGTTTTTATCTGTTATAAACCAATACAGTATAAATACTATAGGTAAAAAAACAGCAAAATCTAGTGAGTTAAATAGCATTTACGCAGAATAATTTAGCGGTTTTAAACTTAATTTTCTAATAATAGTGTCTTGTTGTACAGGTTGTCTGTATTTTAATATACTTGGTAGTTTAATTAGCGTAGTAAAACATACAAAAACAAACGACTTAAAATAGTTCCAATCTTTTAAAGCATACTTATTAAAGTTATGCCATAATGTTTTAAATACCTTTTTAATTGGTTTAGGGTAATAGACCAAATAATAACGTAATGTGTTTTTTAATTGTCGTTCAAATCTAAAATAGTTGCGACCTTGTAATTGTCTTTTTTTGACATCAATACGATGGTTGACTTTAATATTTGGTTGATAAATAATATCAAATCCTAAATCCAAAACTTCTAATGCTACTGCTGGTTCTTCACCATAAATATCTATCCAAACTGGAAAACCGTTTGTAGCTTGATACACTTCGTTTTTAATCGCAAAACCACAACCTACAAAGTCATTGGTCAAATGTGACTCTAAATCTTTAGAATGCTGTAAAGCGTCTTCATCGGTTTTAAACATCCCTCTAACTTCCTGAAATGCAATAATGCCCAAATGTGTATTGTGTTGAAATTCGGCTTCAATTGCTTCAATAAAATGAGGACTTATCGGATGTGCATCATCATCTAGTCCTATAAAAATTCTTCCTTTTGCTTTTTTATATAATATATTTCTTGCAGGAGACGCACTAACACTTTGCTTTGAAACTGTCCAATGTACCCAATAAAAATCTGCAATAATACTTTCGGTATTAGAACAACCATCAATAAATACCAACACTTCATGAATAGATAAATCTATTATAGTCTTCAACTTATTTAAAGTTAAAGCCAAATCTTCTGGTCTATTTTTAGTGACTATTAAAAATGAAAGTTGCATTTATGAATGTTCCGACAAAACGGTTTGATATAGGGTTTGTATTTTGGGTTGCAATGTAGCACGATTATACTGTTTTTGTATAAGATTAGTATTAAAAACTTGAGATTGCTCTCTTAAATTTTGATTTTGAAGTGATTTGTTAATGTGATTAGCAATTTCTTTTTCATCAAACGGATTAGCAATTAGTAATCCATTTTTACCATGTATAATGACTTCTTCAGTGACTTGACCTGGATTTGATTGAATTGGGAATGCTCCCATTGACATCGCTTCCAATAAGGCGTTAGGCATTCCATCTGAAATACTATTGGCTATATGAAGACAGCTTCTACCCATTAACTCTAACAAGTGTTGATTTTGAATGAAGGCATATCTAGAGTGAATGGTTATAGCTAAAGTTGGCAATATCTTAGATTGATTTATTTGTTTTTGGATACTATCATCTGCACTATAAATAACAATTTGCTTATCTTCTAAAAGTTCTACTGTAACTAACTCCAAAGCGTTTAATACTATTGAAGCTTTACCCACACCATCGTCGTAACCTTTAATTAAAATAACTGGTCGTTCTGAAACAGATTTAATTTTAGAATTATCGATAGTTAGTCCTCCATTTCCAGGGAAAACGCCTAAAAACTGATTGTTAAATCCATTTTTAACTGCTAAATGATAATCCCGTTTGCAATCTGTTATCAGATAATTGGCACGCTTATAAAAGCGTTGCAATTCGTTTTTTGAAACGCCTAATTGTTCAAAATAAAACACATCGCTTCCCCAAGACGAATAGATTAATGGAATAGTATTCTGTTCCATAATAGGAAGAATAGGCAGTCCTGCTAATTGCATTTCAAAACAATGGATAATATCTGGTTCTATGGATTCTACAGCTTTTTGAAAAGCACTTGACACACTATTTTCATTAATCTTCTTTATACTTTTATATATTTTTGGGAACCTTTTTTTAATTGCACTTCTAAACGGAAAATTCAATTTTAATTTCCATCCTTTTATTTGAGTCACCCATTCTATTTTTGGCGATTGTGGTCCACCATCTGTTATGTCAAACCAATAGACATCATACCCAGAATCTTTCAATTGGTTGACCCATTGAAAGAAATGATGGTTTGGTATGGCGACCATTAAAATCTTCATAATTACAACTTAAATAAAGGTTTAAATTTTGTATCTCCTTTTTTGATGACTTTAAAAATACCATAGAAAAAACGAATTCGAGATAGTTTTGATTTTAAATCATCGTTATAAGCTAATTGTTCTTGTTTTATAAAATTTAAACAGCTCTTAGCTGCTTTAAAATTTCGTTCTGCCAAAGCTTGCCTGAAAAATCCTAAAGTCATTTTTAAGATGGCTAGCTTAATATTTTTGGAATCTGACGACCTCAATACGGTTCTTTTAGCTTCAAAATAAGAGGCTAAACCATAATCGACATTAGTATAAAAACTATGGGTTGAAGAGTTTAATCCAACACGATAAAAAATCAATGGTTTGTTTATTATCGCATAAGTTTTATTCTCAAAAAGCGCACGTGCATACAGCTCGTGATCTTCCAAAATATGTAAATCCTCTCTAATGGGCAAATATGGTAACAAACTTGAGGCTTTCCAAAGTGGAGCTACCATCATCATAGGGAAAGTACCTGTAGCAAAATCTTCAAACAAGTTTTTACTTTCTTGTATTTGAGGTTGAGATTTTGCATATAAATTCTCATTAAAATCTCCTGTAAATTCCTGTAATTGGCAAACTACAAAATCATTATCTTGAATCGCTTCTATCTTCAACTTAAGATGTTCTGGATGCATAATATCATCACTATCAAAAAACTGAATGTAATGGCCTTTAATCTTAGTAATTGCATAATTCCTGCAACTGCTAGGTCCTTTTTTTAAATTAGATGGACGCTCAAACAGTTGAAAACGCTTATCTGCTTCAATTATTTTTTTAGTAATGTTAACAGTCGTGTCTGTACTACCATCATCTACAATTATACACTCCCAACTGGTATAGGATTGTGCTTTAATAGAAGCTATAGTTTCTTCTATTAAATGTTCACGATTGTATATGGGAATGATGATAGAAATCATTATCTAAAAGCTATAATTTTTAAAATATAAAACTGAGATTTAATGCTATCTAATGGCGACATCTGAGGACTTGAATACACGTATTGAAGTCTTCTGTAATACTTTATAAAATCTTTTAATCTTTGTTTTAAATTGGTCTCAAAACGCAAACCTGCATAAAAAGCCCACAATGTTTTTTTGGCTATTATTTTATTAAAATTAGCATCTACACTAATGCTATTATCCTTAGCCAATTTTAAACATTGGTAACGGTAATAAAACACGTCATATAATTTTTGCTTAGTGATGTTTGCTTTTGCGCTGATTTGACTATCATGTCCATCACCACTTCTAATGGTTGCTAATACTTTATCAAGAATTACTAGTTTAGGTTGTTGGGCAATCATCCGTATATGAAACTCGTTATCTTGATAGCGCATAATGGCTTCATCAAATAAGGGTTTTCCTTCAAGAAAAGTCTTTTTCCACATAAAACCACAGGTTTGTATTTCTATAGTTTCCATTGCGTAATTATAGAATAGAGACTTTCCGTTTTGATATTCAAATTTACTGTCTCTAAATACTGTTAATTGATAATTTGCGTAATTGTTTCTGTGGATAACAGCATCGGTATTAGTTGTAAAGGCATTTACTTTGTCTTCTAAAAATGTAGACTTCATGACATCGTCACTATCAAACCAATTAATATATATTCCTTTTGCTAAAGTAAAACCATAATTACGACAACTATTGGCACCTTTTACTAAGTGATTTGGTCGTATTTTATACTGTATTCTATTGTCTTTATTACTATACTCTGCAATGGTTTGTTCTGTATGATCACTACTACCATCATCAATAACTAAACACTCCCAATTATTATAAGTTTGTGCTTGTATAGAATCTAGTGTCATTTTTATAATAGACTCACGATTAAAGACTGGAATTATAATAGAAACTAATGGTAAATTCACTTTAAAAAGAAGTTACATACTTATACTTTTTTGTAGCTATTACAAAAACACTCTTATTACCAACATATTCCTTAGTAAAAACTTCAATATTTATGAGCTTTAAAAGATCCAAAATAGATTGTGTTGTTTCTTTCTCTCCAATTCGTTCATAATCATCTATAATAACCATAAATTCATCTCCTTTAGATTTAAGCTTTAAAAGAGCAACAATATCATGACGCGAAAAATGAGGCGATCCAAAAGGACCATCAACAATGTATAAATCAAAAGCTTCTGTTATTTTGCTCTCGATATCTTTGTAACCATTACTGTTATGACCATTAATTTGTTTTTTTGTTAATTCAAAAATTTCGATTTTAGAGTTAGTTGATGCTTTAAAATTATTTAAAAATAATGTTTTCCAATTGTCATCATGTTCTATAGTTAGTAATTGAGAGTTTGATAGATAATGATCTAAAAATGTAGAAATAAACTTAGTAGACTCACCAAGTCCAAACTCTATAATTTTTTCAGGTTTATACTCAGATAAAATCCTATTCAACAAATAAAAGAACGTATAGTTTCCAGCCCATCTACCAACATTTATTGGTAAATTTTCAATCTCTTTCTTCCCTCTAATACTGTCATGATAAATTTGAGCCCATTCCAACTCTTTGGATTGTAAATACATCAAACGTTGTAACTTTATTTGCTCTCTAAGTATTCTTTTAATTTTACTTATCATTTTTAAAAAATATTAAAGACTTTATATATAATTTTACTTTGTCTAAAAAACTAAAATTTGTCGCTGTTAATCTTGAAATTTCTTTCAACTGATTAATCATTTTTGGACTGTATTTTTTATTTGCTTTAAAATACTGATTTATAGCTTCTGTTTGAAAAGTTTGCAGAATAGTTTTTAAATTTTCTTGATTAAAAAACCCTTTAGCATTTGCTTTAAAGGCTTTATTGTTCAATTTAATCAAAGCAACTAACTCTTCAAAATTAAGTCTTTCAGTATAAGAAAACTGTTTGATATAAGCTTGTTTTTCTAACTCTGTATAATCTAAATTTAATTGATTTAACATATTAAATCTTGATAAACTAGCACTTTTACGCTGTATTTCTTTTTTAGTTATTGACACTTGATTGTCGTGCACGCGATACAAAAACAAGACGTCTTGGATGTTGTATAATTGACCTACTTGAGACAGTCTTACCCATAAATCATAATCTTCTGCAGGTTCATAAGCAGTATTATAATTAATGTTATGTGTGTTTAACACTGATGTTCTAATCATAGCAGTTGGATGACCAATACAAGACTCTTTTAGTAAACCTAGCTTTATAGCATCATGATGCTCTGGAGCTTCTATGATAGTTTCTGTATCTATTAGTTTAAAAATAGAACCACAGACAACAATATCGTCATTTTGTTCAAAAATAGCGACTTGTTTTTCAAATCGATTTGGTAGACTAATATCGTCGCCATCCATTCTAGCAATATACTTTCCTTTTGCAATGGTCAATCCATAATTTAAGCTATTGGTATAGCCAGAATTTTTTGGTTTAACAATTAGGTTGATGCGTGGATCGTCAAATGTTTTTATAATATCTACTGTACCATCTGTACTACAATCATCAATTATAATACACTCAAAATTAGTATAGGTTTGGTTTAAAATACTTTGTACTGCATCGTGTACATATTGTTCACAATTATAAGTTGGTATTAAAACGGTTATAAGTGGTTGTTGAATCATAACTATAGCTTTATCCAACTTTTAGGAACAACATCAGTGTAGTCATATTGGTCTCCATTAAACCATTGTTTTGGTGCAATAACTATTTTATTTGGATTGGTATTTAACCAAGCAGACCACCAACTAAAACTGCTATTTGCTATAATATTATGTTTACAATTAGACATGAGTTTAATGTCTTCAAAAGCTGTTGCAGCATCATTACAATCGACATAAACTGCTTTATGATTAGTTTTAAAGTTCGCTTTTACCCATTCCATATCATCCGAAAATAAATAATAGGTTGGTTGTTCTATTTTACTTTCAATAACTGCCATAGCGTCTTTATAGTATTGCGCTTTAGAAGTATTGTGCACCTCATGTTTTAAAAAATCCCCTCGTCTAATATGAATGGATACTGCATTGGTCTTAGCCATTTCTGCTAATAAATATTGAGTTTGTTGTTTTAATGGTGAAACAATTTTAAAGTTGTTTAAAATATCGTTTCGATAATTTATAAAATAGTCTTCTGACTGAAAGTAACCGTTTAACTGAATGTTTTTAGTATTAATATTGAATACTTCTGGGTTAAATCTAAAAGATTGCTCATTATAGTAAGTGGTTAAATTTAGCTTGTGTTCTAGCTTTCTAATCCACTTGCTTTTTTGATTAAAGAGTTTAGCATTAATATTAAAATGATGCAACCCATAATCATGTAAATTATAATCGTCAAAACCTGATGTGTCTAATTTTAATTCTTGTTTAGTATGTAGTGCTACTGCTTTTGCAGCAGCATACTGAAACATTTGATTACCCAAACCACCTATTAACTTTATAACGATCACTTAGTATTGTTTTAATGTCCAATTTTCCCAAACAAACTCGTATTGATAGGTTAATTGGTGCGTTTTTGACAATTCGTTTTGAATGGCTTTCATTCTTTCAGCAGCATTTGGTATAATAAAATCATGAAACTGAATTTGTAAATCTGTAAATAAAGGAAGCATATTATGAGCTATTAACGCTTCTAACACGTCATATTCGCCACCTTCGATATTTATTTTTATTAAATCAATATGCTTTATGTTATTAGCTTTTATAAAATCTACAATGGATTTAAGCTGAATGGTTTCCGCATGTTTAGATTTAATATAGACTGAGGACGAATTGTCTGTTAAACTAATTTGCATGGTTTGATCTTGACCTGCTAAACCATACTGATACGCTTTAATTTTAGGGTTATCTGCAAACTTCTGCTTAATAATATTATAAAACGATTGAATAGGCTCAAAAACATAAATTGTGGATTCATATTTATTGTAAATATCTGATGCAAATTCACCTTTATAACCTCCTAAATCAAACACAACAGAATCCTTATTTAATGGATAATTTAAACGTAACGTTTCATCGCCTTTTACAGTAAACCAAGGTTTGCAACGCTCATATTGCAACTGATTTTGTTGATTTTGTTGGTCTATTTGCTTTTTAAATAGAATGTATTTTAATTTTCTTTTAATTTTTTTAATCATTTTACTTCTATTTAGTCTTTATCACTCAAAAAGTCACGTTCTAAAAAGTTATAAATTTGCTCTTTAGTGAGTCCTTTTTGTTTATAAATCCATTGTTTAAAACCTTTATATTTAAATAATTTTTTGAATATTTTTTCTGAAATTATATATTTTAAAGGACTTGCTTTTAACGTACTAATAGCTTCAAAATCGTTATAATGTTTTTCTTCTGTTTTTAAATTTTCAAATTCCTTTTCTATCCATTCTTCAGAAGCATTACCCATATGATACGCATAATTATCATACGTTGCTAACTGGTAACCTCCCATTTTAAGGATGGGTAAATCATTATACAAATACTCGCTTGTACCACCAAGTTTATAGTTGCTATTGGTATCTGGAATTTTATTAAATACTTCATTTTTATAGGTTCCAACAAAATGAGAGTTACCAACTACTGCTTTTGTATTGTTTTTACCTTCTAAAGTAGCTATGACGTCTTTTAAATGTGGTTCTAAATCTGGCCAACCTACACTTTTTGCAAATTTGGTTAAGCCTTCTGGGCTTTTAACTGGACTAAACTTTAGCTTGCTTGAAAATAAATAATCCATCCATATATTTCCTGTATGACGTAATTGGGTTCTATAAATTGGTACAGGACTTACCATTCCTGCTTTTGGAAAGGCTTCAAAAGTTGCTAAAACTGCTTTCTCCCAATCGTTTAAAAACAAAACGTCTGCATCTGTAATTGTGATTAAGCGTTCTTCTGCGGTCCGTAAAGCTTTTAGTATACTATTTATTTTACCTATGGTTTCAGTTTCTATAATAAGCTCGTCAATGTGATTATCTTCATATAATTTGAATAGTCTTTCATTGACTTTAGATGTACTTCCGTTTGAGACTACAGATATTTTTAAAGGTGATACAGCTGTTTTTTGCACTGACAATACACACATTTTAAAAATCTTAAAAGCATCTTTATAATAGCCTTCCTCATTTGGAATATATAAAGGAATAATTACACGATGCGAGCAAGGTTGTAACTCTAGTGTTTTATTACGTACTATGTTTTCCCCTTTTCTCATGAATGCGTTATGATAAATCTATTTAAATATCCTAAACCTAGTTTAGATACTGTATTAGCTAAAAATAATTTTATTTTTATGGTTTTTCTACTTCCCCATTTATCATGAAATAATATTAAACCTTCAATCATTTTTTTATTATTTAATACCCAAGTCCAGTTTTCTTTAATGATATAATTTGGTGTTTTTGCTGGTAACTCAAACGATTTATTTTTATTATCTCCAACACTACTTTGTCCATGTAAATGGTGTACTATTGCGTTAGTGACTAATGCGTGTTTAATATTATATTTTTGTAATTGCATAGCATAGTCATTATCTGCATAATAAAAACCGAAACGTTCATCTAATTTTTTTATAGCTTCAAACACCTTTTTATGTGCTACAATACACCAACCTGTAAGGTGTTTTTGTATTTGATAACCAACAATATAATTATTATTTTCTAATGCCTCTTTAGGTAAGCTATTAGCTTTAGGATCTAATGGCGAAACGGATAACAATTTGGGATTATGTTGCAAAACGTTATTAGTTTCGACTAACCAATTTATATCAAAAACGACATCGTTATTGCTTAAAATATAGTACTCTGCATTAGCATGACTTACTCCAATATTTAAAAACTTATGAAAACTAAACGCATCCTTGGGTGTAATAATTTTTAAATGCTGAACGTTGTATTGGTAATGGCTGTTTTTGTTGCTTTCTATCAATAATATCTCATAATCTACTTTGGCCTTAATAGCACTTTTTATAAAGGTGTCAAAGCATTCTACATTCATATCGTACGTAGATTGTTGATCTGTTTTTGACAATACTATTAAAGAAAATTTTGGCATATTATGATTTAAACCTTTTTAAAAAACTCATTATTTTCGTCACATTTTTGACTCCTATTAAAGCTTTACCTTTTTTTAAGGCAAATTGTTTTCTATCGTTAAAACTTAACTTATTTTTTTTATTTAATTGTTCCTTAATTTTAGATAGTTTGAAAGTTGTTTCATCTTTACTTAAAGAGGAATCTAAACCAACTTTAATTAAACTATTAATCGTTTTTTTAGTAAAATCAAACTTTCCAATATATTCATTTAAAGTTAATGCGACAGAGTATATATCTGAAAATCTATCAGATTGTAGTTTAAATTTATCGCCTAATCCAACAGGAGTAATTTTATTTTTATCGTAATTATAGACACTCCATCCAAAATCTATTAACCTTGGAGATAATTTGCCTCTATCATTGCTTACTACTAGTATATTATTTGGTCTAATATCTCTATGTATAATATCATTATTATTAAGTTCTATTAGCATGTCTATTAAGTCTTTAATAAAATCATTAATACCACTTGTAGACCAAAATGAAGCAATATTATTAATCTCTAAAAAAGAAACACCATTAATTTTCTCAATTTCAACTTTATCGTAGTCTCCTACTTTACTAAAAGACAATACTTTTGGAAAATAAATGGAATCCTTAAGTGTATTTAGAAAACGATTTTCGTTATGACTAACAGGGAACGATGCGATTTTTATTATGCTATTAGGTGTTTGGTAAACCTCAGTAAAAAACGACTCGTTTTCAGTTCTAGTAGTACTAGATGTAATTAGTGTCCCTAAGTTAGTTGTTACATTTTGAATATTAGAAAATTCAATATTCTTTTTATTAAAATGAACCGAAAAGTCTTTTGGAAGCGAATATTGGTAACCGTTTTGAAGCATAAATTGATTTAATAACTCGCCTGTTTCTTTTAAACTAAGCGTTTTATTATAATTGATATCACTTCTTTCTGCAATAGTTTCTAGTTTGATTTTATAATCTTGTGCAATATGTCTTTTTTGTACATAGGCATGATATAAGAGTGAATAAAAATGATTTTTATCATCTGGTATATAAAAGTTATAATCAGATAATTGACGGTTTTTTAAAATATTAAACTCCCATTTTTTATCATAATAATCATCACCCAAATACCTGAAATCAAATGGTACTTCTTCGTTATTAATATTTATATAATGGTAAACACGATGCTTTAAATCTGGAAAAGCAGTCTTTGCACCTGTTATGTATTTAGTATAATTAAGATGCTCTACCAATAAATCAATATCGCCATGTCCTTCTACGTGATAGTCGTTTGGTAGGCAATCAAAATTTCTAAGCACAACGTATTCCAGACTATTATTTAAAGCAAAAAACAACTCGTCTATTGATTTCCAAAAAGGAACACCTAGAACATTATTTTTCTTATTTATAGTTTTTGAAGTCTGTTTGTAATTATTTTTATAATCTTTTAATGTGGTATTTAATAAAAATGAAATGTCTTTATTAGATTCAAAGTAATTGTCTGACGCGTGTATTTTGTGTCCTCCACCTGTTAACGCTCTAAATTTTGCTTTTTTATCAAAAACATTTGTGTTTACAGTAGTAATACCGTTTGAAGTCTTACGGTTTTCAAATTTAGGATTTTCATCTTCAAAAATTAAAACAGTAAAATCATCTGATCCACAATGTTCAATTTTTCCTGTTATTATTGCATCAAATTCAGCTTCGGTTTTATCTTTTTGAGAATGTGAATAAAAACGTTTTAGATTTTCATGAAACAATTCTTCTTTCCATGAAAATTGAAACGTATTTAATACATTAAATGAATTAGAAATGTCTTGAGAAATTGCTTGTAAATGCGATTTTCCTTTTGACCAAACAATTAATATATGAATTAAAGCTTCATTCATATTATTTAGTAAAATGCCACTCGTTACGTTTTAAAATAAGTGGGATATCTGATGTCACTAAACGTCCAGAATTAAAATAATCTGTAGGATCAATAATTAAATCTGAAACTTTTACTATATGATCTAAAAGTGCATCGGGTGATTTAACCGAAATATTTATATAATATTCTCCAGGCTTAATTTCTAGACCGTTTTTTAATGAACAGATAAGCGTATTTTCGCCTTTAGATAAATCAAAGATTGTTGAAGTGTCTCTAGAATCGAAAGCTAAAATCCTTGTTTCATTTTGATCAAATATAGTTATACGTACAGTTACTTTAACATCAACTTTACTGCTCAATTTTATTTCAAAATATGTAGGTTCATTAATTAATAGCCTATCAGTAATTTCTTTTTTATTATTTAACGTTTCAAACCCAATAAAACTAACAGGTTTGTTGGCTCTATTTCTATTTAAAAAATCAAACTTATTAACCTCTTGTGTGACTTGTTTTCTATAATTTTCAATAGTCTCTTCTATTGGACCTTCAAAAGCTATTGTACCATTAGACAACAACAAACCTCTTGTACATAGTTTTTGTACAGACGCCATGTTATGGCTTACAAACAACACTGTACGTCCTTCACCTCTTGAGATGTCTTGCATTTTTCCAATTGCTTTCTTTTGAAACTCAGCATCACCTACAGCTAAAACCTCATCTATAACTAATATTTCTGGTTCTAAAAAAGCAGCTACTGCAAAAGCTAAACGGACTGTCATTCCAGAACTGTAGCGTTTTACAGGAGTATCTATATAGCGTTGACAGCCTGAAAACTCTATGATTTCTTCAATTTTTGAGGAGATTTCTTTTTTGGTCATTCCCAAAATGGCTCCATTTAAGTATACGTTTTCACGTCCTGTCATTTCGCCATGAAATCCTGTACCCACTTCTAATAAAGAGGCTATACGTCCTCTGGCTTTAATTTCACCAGTGGTTGGTCCTGTGACTTTTGATAAGATTTTTAGAAGGGTTGATTTTCCTGCTCCATTTTTTCCAATAATCCCTAAAACTTCTCCTTTTTTGACTTCAAAATTAATATCCTTTAAAGCCCAAACATATTCCGAGTCTCCTTTAGTACTTCTATCATTAGACTCACCAACTTTTAAATACGGATCCTCTTTACCACGTACTTTATGCCACCAACGATTTAAATCGTGACTTATGGTGCCTGTTCCAACCAAACCTAAACGGTATTGTTTGGAAATATTTTCTGCTTTTAATATTACACGCTGCTCTGACATACTAAACGGTATCTATAAAAGATTTTTCTGTTTTATTGAAAACCACTAACCCTAACAAAGCTATAAATACAGTAACAAACAAGGTTATTAGTATACCTTTTATTGAAAAACTACCTTGAGAAAAAAACATGTATCTAAAGGTTTCCACAACATTTGCTAACGGATTATTTTCTATTATAGGATTAATAATATTTGCTGTTTTCGGGAAATTATTTTGAATTTTTTCAACCGCTACATTTATTGGGTACATTACAGCAGAAATGTACATAAGTAATTGCACGCCAAAACCAACAAGAAAAGTTAGGTCTCTATATTTTGTAGTCATAGACGATATAATCATCCCTAAGCCTAAACCCAACAATCCCATTAGTAAAACCAAAAGGGGAAATAGCATTAAAACTTTAAAGTCTATAATACCTGCATTATTTTGCATTGCAAAAAACACATAAAAACCAATAAATATTAAAAATTGTATAGCAAATTTTAATAATGCAGAAATAACTACAGTCATAGGCATAATGACTCTTGGAAAATAGACTTTACTAAATATACCTTGATTTTTTTTAAACGAATCACTAGTACCTTTTAAACATTCTGCAAAATAATTCCATATAGTGATTCCAGCTAGATTAAACAAAAAAGGATGTACACCTGTACCGACGTCAATATTAGCAATACCATTAAATATTATTGTAAAAATTACAGATGTTATTAAGGGTTGTATTAAATACCATAAAGGACCTAACACAGTTTGCTTATACATAGTAATAACATCTCGTTTT
Source organism: Olleya sp. YS (assembly GCF_029760915.1). Classification (NCBI taxonomy): domain Bacteria; kingdom Pseudomonadati; phylum Bacteroidota; class Flavobacteriia; order Flavobacteriales; family Flavobacteriaceae; genus Olleya; species Olleya sp. YS. Next base: position 77,053 of record NZ_CP121685.1, read on the forward strand.
ACAAATAGCACAAGCAAATCACGATAACGCCAAATCTCTTTAAAATTAAAATCGACAAGCTTTTGCTTTGGTGAAATGGTATATAACCAATCTGATTTTAGATTATCCTTTTCCAAGTTTTCAACTTTTTATAGATGTTTATTTAAAAGGATTTAAAAAAGTAGTTACTTTTTTAATAAATGAGTCCTTATTTTTTTCTTCTTCATGATAACCATTAGTATAATTACCATAACCGTAACCATAACCGTAGCCATAACCATAGCCATAACCATATTTTCCTTTTTGGTCATAACCGTTATACAAGAAACTAATATTATTAATCTCGCCTTTTTTGTGTTTATCGTTAATAAGGTTAAGCATTTCTTTTTTGGTATAATCTTGTCTTACTACATACAATGACGCATCTGCGTAGGTTAATAATTCCATTGCATCTGCAACCAAACCAACAGGAGGTGTATCTAAAATAATATAGTCATAATTAGCTTTAAGGTGATTCATTAACTCATCCATTTTTTCACTAATCAATAATTCAGACGGATTTGGTGGTATGGGTCCAGAGGTTATAACATCTAAATTGTTAACTTTTGTACTTTGTGTCACCTCTTCCAAAGTTTTTTGACCTATTAAGTAATTAACTGCTCCAATATCGTTTTGGATATCAAAATCTCCAAAAATTTTAGGCTTACGTAAGTCTAAGCCAACTAATACTGTTTTTTTACCACTTAAAGCAAAAACGGTTGCAATATTTATAGAGCAAAATGTTTTCCCTTCTCCACTAACAGACGACGTAATCATAACGGTTTTAGTACTATCCAAATCGTGTTGCTTATACATATATTGCAAACTTGATCGTATAGCACGAAACGCTTCCGCAACTGCAGACTTTGGTTTACGGTGTACCGCTAAATTATTATCTAATAAATTTTTACCGACAACACCTAATAATGGTATATTACTTAAATTTTCTAAATTTTTAGGTGTATGTATTTTAGTATCAAAAAAGATAACTAAAAACGCCAGCAATAATGGTGGCAAAATCCCACCAAAAAATGCAAATAAATATCTAGAGCTTAGTTTTAAATCTATTGGACGCGCGCCTGTATTTTTAGCAGAGTCAATCCATAAAATATCAGAGACTGTTGCTGCTTTAATAATATCTGCCTCACCACGTTTGGACAGAAATAGATTATATGTTTTTTCGTTTAATAGATATTGACGTTCTATATCTAATAAGTTTTGTTGATCTCTTGGTAATTTATTAAACTGTCCTTTGGCAGTTCCAATTTTACCATTTATTAAATTAAGTTCTCGGTTTAATCCAATTGATGCAGAACTGATATTTTCTAGCAATACCATTTTAATACTTTCAATTTGTCTATCTAAATCATCAAATATAGATGCTCCTGGTTGTACAGTAGCTTCGTATTTAGCACGTTGTACAGATAGTGCATTAATTTTTGAAATATTATTTAAAATATTACCGTCGTCTATTCCAGCAACTGATGGTGCTGGTAAGTCTGTAAACGTTTTACTGTTTTCTAAATAGGATTTTAAACCTGCATAATAGGCCTTTTTACGATTAATATCATCTCGCTGAAATTCTAAATCTGTTAACTTTTGTGAGATTTGCTCACTTTCTTGATCTAAGTTGTAAATTCCGTTTCTAGAACGGTATTCATTTAAAGCATCCGCATTTCCTGTTAAAGAGTCTTTAACGCGATTTAGTTGACTATCAATAAACTCAATTGTATTAGTTACAAACTGATTTTTTCGTTCTAGTTGCTCTTTTGTGACTACCTTGACAGTTTCATTTAAATAATCTTCAATCTTCTTAGTATTATGATCAACCATACTTAGGCTAATGATGGCAGAATTTCTAGGATTATTAATAGTTAATTTTCCTCTGTATTTTGCAACAACAGCATCAAATGGCAGTAGCTGTAGAAAATAAGAGTCTCCAGATTTAGGTGTACTGTCCTCAACAATATTTATAGTTCCTTTTAAGTAGGGTAAATCAATAAACTCTCCCAAGGTAAAGCGTTTTGTATTTACCCCTTGAGGCACATCCACTGATTTAACTGCAAAATTAGAATACTTTTGAGCACTAGCGACTGTAGTTTCAAAATTAAATTCCAATTCAGCTTCACCTTGTCCTAAAAAAGTAATTTTAATAGGCTTATTTAGTAATTGAAATCCAGTAGTATCTAAAGTAAATCTAAATGGTGCGTCCTTATAGACATCATCTTTTCTAAATCTAGATTGTTTCAAATACGTTACATAAAACTCTAAGTTTTTTACAACTTGTTCATGCAAGCTTCTAGATTGCAATGTATTTATTAATGTTTGTACTTTACCAGAAACTCCTCCATAATTAAAGGTTAAATTAGTGTTGGAGGTAAACAACGGGTTTTTATCGTCTTCAATAGATATTTTAGTACTTAATCTATAGGATTGCTGCTTGCGTATATTTTGTTGATAGACAATAAAAACACCAATCCCAACACATAATATAAACAGCTTCCAATAACTAAGCGCTTTAAATAAAAAGGCTTTAATATCAAATGCAGGACTAGAGTCTAAAACATCAAATTCTTCATTCATAATAACTAATTAAAGGTTTTTAGCTAAAAAATAAGTAGAAATCAAAACAGAGAAGATACTTGCTATTGTAGTAAAGGTTTGCGTAGCAGTTTGACCTGCACCTAATGCCTTACGTTTAAGAGGTTTTACTAATATCATATCGTTTGGCTGTATGTAATAGTATGGTGATTTCATAGCTGCTTTATCTGTTAAATCGATATGATGAATTTTTTGTCCATTAGGATATTGCCTAATCACCAATACATCTTTACGGTCACCAGTATCTGAAATATCTCCAGCATTAGCTAAAGCCTCGATGATATTTACACGATCTTGAAATAAAGTTAGAACTCCACCTCCACCTACTTCTCCTGTTACAGTATAACGCAATCCTGCTAGTTTAACAGTCACAAATATTTTAGATACATCTTTTAAGTACTTATCTAACAATGCTTGCTTCACTTTATCCTCAATTTCATCTGTTGTAAATCCTAATACATTCACTTTTTCTAAAATAGGAAACTCAATATTTCCGTGTAAATCGACAGTAAACCCATTAAAATATAAATTCTGACTGTTACCAGAACCTGCAACTTGTTCTGTTGGTTGAAAAATTTCAACTAATTTTTTTAATTCACTATCTGTAGATTTTATACTAACACTTAATATATCATTAATTTGAACTCGGTAAGGTGTTGCTAATGCTTGGATTTGAAGTGAGTCATCTACAATCGTTCCTTTATCTTGTAGATAAACCACGTCTTTATTTGTAATACATGACGTACTTAAAAGGCTAAATACTACCATGATACAGACTATAATTTGCTTCATTGTTGAGGCGTTTGTTAATTGACAAATATAACCTTTCATCGTGAAAAACAAAACATTTATCGGTGTTTTTGGTTTTTAATCTAACATTTCTAGAAAATTATACTACATATTCTATTATAAAAAAAGCAAGTTCATTAAATATGTCACAAAGCGTGTAATATTTAAACTTCAAAACTTTCTACTTTTAAACTATAATAGCATCTTTGTAAAAAAATCGAATATTGAATTATCTAACAGTAGAACATATAGCCAAATCTTATGGCGAGCTTACCTTATTTGAAGGCCTATCCTTTAGTGTACACAAGGATCAAAAAATTGCTTTTGTTGCCAAAAATGGTACTGGAAAAACCTCCATTTTAAATATGTTGGCTGGACTTGATGTCCCTGATACTGGGAATATAATTTACAGGAAAGACATAAAGGTTGCGTTTTTACCTCAAGAACCTATCCTTGATACAAATTTAACTGTAGAAGAAACTATCTTTAACTCAGACAACCCTATTTTAGATATTATTAAAAACTATGAGAAAGCTTTATTAAATCCAGAAGATGAAGATGTCTATCAAAAAGCGTTTGAGCAGATGGACAGGCACAATGCATGGGATTTTGAAACCCAATACAAACAAATCTTATTTAAACTAAAACTTGATAATTTAGAGCAGAAAGTAAGTAACTTATCTGGTGGACAAAAAAAGCGTTTAAGCTTAGCTAACGCCTTAATTAATAAACCTGATTTATTAATATTGGATGAGCCTACCAACCACTTAGATTTAGAGATGATTGAGTGGCTAGAAGCCTTTTTTGCAAAAGAAAACATCACTTTGTTTATGGTCACACACGACCGTTACTTCTTAGAACGTGTGTGCAACGAAATATTAGAACTGGACCATGGACAATTATACAGTTACAAAGGAAACTATTCGTATTATCTAGAAAAGAAAGAAGATCGTATTGCTAGAGAACAAATCGAAACTGGAAAAGCCAAACAACTGTATAAAAAAGAATTAACGTGGATGCGTCGCCAACCTAAAGCGCGTACCACAAAATCTAAATCTAGAATAGACGATTTTGCAGACATTAAGCATAAAGCGCATCAACGTAGAAAAGATCATGTGGTCGAGTTAGAGCTTAACATGGAACGTCTTGGAAGTAAAATTGTCGAGCTAGTTAAACTCTCCAAATCGTTTAAAGACAAAATAATTCTGGATAAGTTTGATTATAACTTCCAACGTGGCGAACGTGTTGGTATTATTGGTAAAAACGGAACAGGAAAATCTACGTTCCTAAATATGCTAACCCAAACCATACCTCCTGATAGTGGTAAAATTATTATTGGCGAAACGATTAAGTTTGGATACTATACCCAAGCTGGAATTACCCCAAAACCAGATCAAAAAGTGATAGATGTAGTTAGAGATTTTGGCGATTATATTCCGTTAAAAAAAGGACGCCAAATTAGCGCACAACAACTATTAGAACGCTTTTTATTTGATCGTAAAAAGCAATATGACTTTGTTGAAAAACTTAGTGGTGGCGAGCGTAAACGCTTATATTTATGTACGGTGTTAATCCAAAATCCAAACTTTTTAATTCTGGATGAACCTACAAACGATTTAGATATTGTAACTCTAAATGTGCTTGAAGATTTCTTATTAGATTTTCCGGGTTGCCTCATTGTAGTGTCTCACGACCGTTATTTTATGGATAAGATTGTGGACCATCTATTAGTTTTTAAAGGAGAAGGCAAGGTTGAAAATTTTCCTGGAAATTATTCAGATTATCGTGCTTATGAAGACAGTAAAGCTCCGGAAAACACAGATAACACCGAAGATAAAAAAGAAAAGAAAAACTGGAAAAAAGACAGCAACATAGCGCTATCTTATAACGAGCAAAAAGAGTATAAAAATTTAGAAAGCAAAATCAAAGCACTAGAATTTGATAAAAAAGACATAGAACAACAGTTTTTAAACCCAGATTTAACACAAGATCAAATCACAGAACTGTCTAACAAAATTCAAACTATTATAGATAGTATTGAAGAAAAAGAGTTACGCTGGTTGGAGTTAGCAGAGAAGATGGAGAGTTAGTTTCAGTATACAGTAAGCAGTAAGCAGTAATCAAAAAATAAAACTTGGGATTAAAAACCATACAGAGTAAAAAGGTCTAATCCTAAAATCAATTCGTAGAATTGAACATTGAAATGCAGAAATAATGAGCGAAGGAATGGAGATGCAAAGCGAAGCTTTAAGCACGTAATTCCGAAAGCGAATGGTACTTTAGTAATTTCCTCATTTCAATTTGATTTTTTGGTTCGTTTTGTATCAAGACAAAATGAACAGAAAGATAGAAAAAAGAAATAGCAAAAAATGAGCACTTCTCATCAAATAACATCCTACTTCAAATTTTTAAAACGCTCCACCAATCAACATGGTGTCCACTCCCCTTTTGTATTTGACTTAGTAACTAAATGCTTTTATAATAAATCAAATCACGTTGCTTATAAAACAATTAAAGACTACATCAATCAGTTATTAAAAAGTAATCAAACCATTGATGTCAAAGATTTAGGCTCGGGAAGCCAGGTGTTTAAAACCAACTCGCGATTGGTTTCAAAAATGGCAAAGGTTGCAGGTTCTAGCTTTAAAGACGCAAAATTATTATATAGACTATCAAATTATTTTCAATTTAATTCTATTTTAGAACTAGGCACATCGCTTGGTATAGCAACACATGCGATGCATTTAGGGAATCCTAAAGCCAAAATCACCACTGTTGAAGGCTGCCCAAATATTTCAACATTTTCGCAAAACACGTTTAATAATTTCAATTTAAATAATATAGATCTCTTAACAGGTGACTTTACTATTGTTATTAATCAATTAAAAACAACAACTTTCGATTTGATTTACTTTGATGGAAATCATCAAAAAGAAGCTACTTTAAATTATTTTGAAACGTTACTACCCAATAGTCATAACAATTCTGTGTTTATTTTTGATGACATCTATTGGTCCAAAGACATGACAGACGCTTGGGAGAGTATTAAAAAACACCCTAAAGTCACAGTAACTATCGATACTTATCATTTTGGACTGGTATTTTTCAGAAAAGAACAGGCTAAAGAGCATTTTACTATTAGAATTTAGCAATACTAACTTTTGCCTTTTGCCTTTTTACTATTAACTTTACGATTATGAAAATTTACACAAAGACAGGAGATAAAGGAACCACTGCATTATTTGGTGGTACACGTGTACCAAAACACCATATACGCATAGAAAGTTACGGAACAGTAGACGAGCTAAACTCGCATATAGGACTAGTTAGAGACCAAAACATCAACCAACATTACAAAGACATCCTTATAAACATACAGGACAAACTATTTACAGTAGGTGCTGTCTTGGCAACAGATCCTGAAAAAGCCATTTTAAAAAACGGAAAAGAGCGTTTAAACATAGAAAAAATCACTTCCAAAGATATAGAATTACTAGAAACAGAAATGGACACCATGAATGAAGCTTTACCACCTATGACACATTTTGTATTACCAGGTGGTCATCAAACTGTGTCATTCTGTCACATCGCACGTACCGTTTGCAGACGTACAGAACGCTTAGCATCAGCACTTAACGATTTAGAACCTTTTGAAGCGAATACATTAACCTATTTAAACCGTCTTTCTGACTACCTTTTTGTATTGGCACGAAAATTGTCTCATGACTTACAAGCAGACGAAGTTAAGTGGATACCAGAAAAAAAGTAAACTACTTTACAAAGTGCTGTTATTAGTAACACTGCAAAACACTTTAGTATCAAGTAGTTTCAGTTTAGAAGACGTTCTTTTTTTTAATGAAAAAAATAATTCACTTTTTACTTGACTATTTAAACTAAAAATTTATTTTTGCAAAAATTAAAACCGCATAAAAAATGTATTGGACATTAGAATTAGCATCTTATTTAAGTGATGCACCTTGGCCAGCAACTAAAGATGAGCTTATTGATTACGCTATTAGAACAGGCGCACCTTTAGAAGTTGTAGAAAACTTACAGTCTATTGAAGACGAAGGTGATTCGTACGACTCCATAGAAGAAATTTGGCCAGATTATCCAACTGATGAAGATTACCTCTGGAATGAGGACGAATATTAATAACCTATAAATAGTATCAAAAAAGTCTCAATTAGAGACTTTTTTTGTGCTTTAAAATTTAGCCAAACGCAGCTAAAAACGTATATTTAAACCCTATTTAAAAGGAATAAATATAAACTACTGTTATTCTGAGCAAAAGAAAGAATTTCATTATATATCAAAATATATCAAACCAAAATGATAATGCTAAGCACTGTCGAAGCATCTCATTATAAAAAAACTAAAACATGAAAGACTTTATATAATAAAGGATTTCATCTTAAATAAAACACAAAACCTATGAGTTTTTTAAATTCCGTACTAAAAGTGTTTGTTGGAGACAAGTCTAAACAAGACGTTAAATCCATCACACCTATAGTAGATAAAATTAAAACCTTTGAAACAGCTTTAGAAGCTTTATCACACGATCAATTACGAGCTAAAACTGCCGAGTTTAAGGCTATTATAGCAGAAGCACGTGAGCCTTACTACACAAAAATAGAAACGCTTAAAACAGAAGCAGAAGCAACTGAAGATATTGACCAACGTGAGGATATCTATCAAGAGATTGATAAAATTAAAGAAGACGCTTACAAAGTAACTGAAGATGTATTAAACCAAATCCTTCCAGAAGCATTTGCTGTTGTTAAAGAAACTGCTAAACGTTTTAAAGACAATACAACTATTACTGTAACTGCTAACGAGTTTGACAGAAGCTTATCTGGAGACAAAGACTTTATAACCTTAGATGGCGACCAAGCTGTATGGTCTAATTCTTGGGATGCTGCTGGTAAAGCCATTACTTGGGACATGGTCCACTATGATGTTCAACTTATTGGTGGTGTTGCGATGCACCAAGGTAAAATTGCAGAGATGCAAACAGGTGAAGGTAAAACTTTAGTAGCAACATTACCTGTCTATTTAAATGCTTTAGCTGGAAATGGTGTGCATTTAGTAACTGTAAACGATTATCTAGCAAAGCGTGATAGTGCTTGGATGGCTCCTATCTTTAACTTTCATGGATTAAGCATCGATTGTATAGACTACCATCAACCAAATAGTGATGCACGTCGAAAAGCCTATAACGCAGATATCACCTATGGTACTAACAACGAGTTTGGTTTTGACTACTTACGTGATAACATGGCACATGCACCAGGAGATTTGGTACAACGTCCTCACCACTACGCGATTGTTGATGAGGTCGATTCGGTATTAATTGATGATGCACGTACGCCTTTAATTATTTCTGGTCCAATCCCTAAAGGTGATGAACACGAGTTTACAGAACTAAAGCCTAAAGTAGAAAACATAGTTGCTGTACAACGCAAATATTTAACCCAAGTCTTAGTTCAAGCTAAAAAATTAATTGCTGAAGGTGATACTAAAGAAGGTGGTTTTCAACTATTACGAGTGTACAGAGGTATCCCTAAAAATAAAGCTTTAATTAAGTTTTTAAGTGAAGAAGGTGTAAAACAAATTCTTCAAAAAACAGAAAACTTTTACATGCAAGACAACAATCGTGAGATGCCTAAGGTAGATGCGGAGTTGTATTATGTTATTGAAGAAAAAACTAATCAAATTGAGTTAACAGATAAAGGGGTTGAATTCCTTTCAGGAAAAGACAATCCAAACTTTTTTGTGATGCCAGAAATTGGTGTTGAAATCGCAAAAATTGAAGCTCAAGGCTTATCAAAAGAAGAAGAAGCTGACGCCAAAGAAGACTTATTTAGAGACTTTGGTGTTAAATCAGAACGAATTCATACCCTAAACCAGTTACTTAAAGCCTATGCTTTATTTGAAAAAGACACGCAATACGTAGTCATGGATAATAAAGTAATGATTGTAGATGAGCAGACTGGTCGTATTATGGATGGTCGTCGTTATAGTGACGGATTACACCAAGCAATTGAAGCTAAAGAAAATGTAAAAATTGAAGATGCAACGCAAACTTTTGCAACGGTAACGCTTCAAAATTACTTTAGAATGTACAAAAAACTGTCTGGAATGACAGGTACTGCTGTTACAGAAGCTGGCGAGTTCTGGGAAATTTACAAATTAGACGTTGTAGAGATTCCAACTAACAGACCAATTGCAAGAGATGACAGACAAGATTTAGTTTACAAAACCAAGCGTGAAAAATACAATGCAGTTATTGATGAGGTGACTAAGTTATCGCAACAAGGTCGTCCTGTATTAATTGGTACAACCAGTGTTGAGATTTCTGAATTGTTAGGAAAAATGCTATCCATTAGAAAAGTACCACACAACGTCTTAAACGCAAAGCAGCATAAAAAAGAGGCAGAAATAGTTGATCAAGCTGGTAAAGCTGGACAAGTTACCATTGCAACCAACATGGCTGGTCGTGGTACAGATATTAAATTATCTGATGAAGTAAAAGCTGCAGGTGGATTGGCAATTATTGGTACAGAACGTCACGATTCGCGTCGTGTAGATAGACAGTTACGTGGTCGTGCTGGTCGTCAAGGAGATCCAGGAAGCTCGCAATTTTACGTGTCGCTAGAAGATAATTTAATGCGTTTGTTTGGTTCAGATCGTATTGCTAAAATGATGGATAGAATGGGATTAAAAGAAGGTGAAGTAATTCAGCATTCTATGATTTCTAAATCTATTGAGCGTGCTCAGAAAAAAGTAGAAGAAAACCAATTTGGTGTTCGTAAGCGATTATTAGAGTATGATGATGTCATGAACTCACAACGTGAAGTAGTTTACAAACGTCGTTATCATGCCTTATTTGGAGAGCGTCTTCGCGTGGATTTAGCCAATATGATTTATGACACATCAGAAGGTATTGCGGAAACTAACAAGGAAGCTAATGACTTTAAGAATTTTGAATTTGAGTTGATTAGATATTTCTCTATGTCCTCACATATTTCTGAAGAAGAGTTTAATAAACTATCTGCTTTAGAGGTTGCACAAACCATTTATAAATCTGCGTTTACACATTACAAACAAAAAATGGAGCGCAATGCAGAAATTGCTTTTCCTGTTATTGAAAACGTATATCTTAATCAACGTGATAAATACAAACGTATAGTCGTACCGTTTACTGATGGTGTAAAAAACTTGCAAGTTGTTACGGATTTAGAAAAAGCATATGAAACTAAAGGAAAGCAATTAGTAACTGACTTTGAGAAAAATATCTCATTAGCTATTATTGATGACGCTTGGAAAACGCATTTACGTAAGATGGACGAGTTAAAGCAATCTGTGCAATTAGCAGTCCATGAGCAAAAAGATCCTTTATTAATTTATAAGTTTGAAGCTTTTGAATTGTTTAAAAGTATGATTGACCAAGTGAATAAAGATGTGATTTCATTTTTATTTAAAGGTGAATTACCTACAGAAACTACAAATGCTATTAGTGAAGCTAGAGAAGTCCGTAAAAAGGAAAATTTACAAACCCAAAAAGATGAAATCCCTAATATGGATGAGCGCGCAGCACAAAGTAGAGCTGCAGGAAACACGCAACGTCAACAACAAGTGGTTGAAACTATTGTTAGAGACCAACCAAAAATTGGACGTAATGATAGAGTAACCATTAAACATGTGATGAGTGGTGAAAACAAAACCTTAAAATATAAACAAGCAGAGCCTTTAATTGCTAAAGGCGAATGGGTTTTGGTTAACGAGTAACCGCTTACACACATTAATTAATACAAATCCTAAAGTACAATACTTTAGGATTTTTTTGTAAATTGAAATACTAACTAACTCAGTATTGAGTATTAATTCTTTATATTATGCTTAAAAATATACTAGCAACTATTGTCGGCTTAGTGATTGCATCAGGAGTCGTCTATCTATTTGAGTCACTAATTGGACATCATTTTTTTCCGTTACCAAAAGGTATAGACCCAATGAATATGGAATCCATAAAAGCAAATATGCATTTAATACCAACAGGAGCCAAAGTATTTGTGGTTATTGGTCATTTTGCTGGGATTATATGTGGGATGTGGATAGCAGGAATAATATCTAAAACAAGTATGATTCCAGCTTACATAGTAGGAGGTGTTATGCTTGCTGCTACTGCCTTTAATATTATTATGCTTCCAAAAGAATTATGGTTTAGTTTGGCAGATGGTTTATTTGCAATTGCAGCTTTTTTCTTTGGAAAATCTTTAGCCAATAGATATGTTTATGGAAAGTTAATTTAGGATTTAATACTATGAAAAAAGTTTATTCAGTAGAAGAATATATAGAAAATAATGCGCACTTTAAAGATGCTTTAGAAACTTTACGAGAACTACTTCTATCCACTAATTTAGAAGAATCCATTAAATGGAGCGCACCAGTATATAGTTACCAAGGTAAAAATGTTGTAGGATTAGGTGCTTTTAAAAATCATTTTTGTTTGTGGTTTTTTAATGGTGTGTTTTTAAAAGATGAACAAAATTTGTTGTACAATGCACAAGAAGGTAAAACCAAAGCCTTACGTCAATTAAGATTTACAGCTATTGACGACATAAACAAACCTATTGTTTTGGCTTACATAAAAGAGGCAATAGACAATCAAAAATTAGGTAAAGAATTAAAACCTGTAAGAGCAACAAAAAAAGATGTCGTTATTCCTACAGAGTTAAAGGATGAATTAAAAAACAATACTGAATTAAACGCTGCATTTAAAGCACTGTCACCTTCTCACCAAAGAGAGTATTGCAATTATATAGCAGAAGCAAAACGAGATGCCACAAAAGTCTCTAGGCTAGAAAAAATCAAACCTATGATTATTGAATCCAAAGGTTTGCACGACAAGTACAAAAACTGTTAAACTAAAAAAGCGGTTATAAATTAATATAACCGCTTTTAGTATTAATAGCTTACATAAAACTATTCAATAACTATCTTTTTAATACCACTACTAGATTCAGCTACTACCCTAACCAAATAAGCTCCAGAGCTTAATCCAGTAATTGATATTCCATTTTTAGCTTCTTCTGTTGTCACATCTTTAAACGAAACAACTTGTTGACCCAACATATTTATTAAACTAATGGATTTAATGTCTTCTTTTAATCCACTAATTACTAATAAGTCTTTGGTGTTATTAAAGAAAACTGTGACTCCATCTCCTAACAGTAAATCATCAGTAGATAAAACTGTTTGCTCTTTAAACACAACTTCAAATCTATCATTAAAGCTACCTGCTTGACTTGTAAATGTGAAGTCTGATTGTCTGATATCATGAAAAGTATTTGTATAATTATCTTTAATAAATACATCTTGATCAGAATCAAAATCAACAAAACCACCTATACTTATTGTAAAAGACTGATTAGTTGAAGCGCTAAAAATTAACGGTATTACTTTATTTGGTGTTATTGGACTATACGCTTGCATAACCATTGGTATGTCATTTAAAACCAAGTTTAAATCATCATTTTTAAAAGATTCACTTCTTGCATCGTAACCATAATCAAATGTATCAGTAGTGTTGTTGCTAAATCCTAAAACTAATTCTCTTGTTGCTCCATTTTCTGCATTCATAAATAGCCTAAACTTACTTATTGTAGTATCAGAATTATCAGAATCTGAGTTTGATTGGTTGTTTGTTGTTCTAAAGAATACTGATCCAGCATAAAATGATCCGTTTGCATCTGCTTCTTTAACAAATACACGTTGAGAATTATTGAATTCAATAGTTCCATCAGCAACCACTTCAGTAATAAAACCTTGTCCTACAGGCAAATATCTTGTTGCAGATAATGTACCGTCTTGAGCAGAACTATCTATGCCTCCTTCTATGCCAACAAATTGATATGCATCTACAGATGCAAGTTTATTCACTACAGCATACCCACCATTATAGTCGGATAAGTTGTGAGAACTACCACTCCATTGTTGCCATAATTTAATACTTCCATCTATTACACCTGCATTATCATCTATAAATTTAAAAAGATCTATAGCAGAAGGATAAGGGTTTCCTAACAAGTATTCTGTTTTTGTATAACCACCAGCTTGAGTTGGATCAGAGCCTGGTCCACCTACATCTACAGCATTAATATGAATAACGCCGTTATTCGGTTTACCTTTAAATATATATTGTTGTTCTGTTCCCATTCCTGTACCTTTTTGAGTATACCCAGTACCAGCAGGTATTACATCTGATGGACTAATGTGTGACCAATCATAATAGGACACTCCATTAATAAAATCGTATAACCAATAAGTACTTATACTACCATTTGCATGATAAGCATTAGTAAATGATACAGGACTTTCATCTCCATATTGTAAATTATTTAATGAATATCCAATATTATTTACATTATTGAAGGCATTATTATCTGTTAATGAAGATGCTGATGAGTTACTTACTGGTGAGCTAAAATAGTTGTACCAATAAACGCTTGATGTCCCTTCTTGTCTTCTTAAGATTTCTCCTGTACTAGAAGTTACTAAATCACTCTGGATCCCTTGTATTAACTGAGAATCATCTTTTAAATCAATAGTACCATCTAAACCTAAATACCAACTATTAACAATCTCATTATCATTATTGACAGTTATTTTTTTATTTGGACTTACAAGTAATCCTAGTGTGTTAAATGACTTATCAACAATAATATCATGATCCACTTGTATAATTGCATTTCCTGAATCACTTAATTCATCTAAATTCCATACATCACCATATAACCAACTATTAACGTTGTTAATATTGCCTGCTCCAGAAGTTCTGTATGGCATTGGAGCGGTTTGTTCTTGATAAGTTGTTATATTATTTAAGTAAAGAGTGTTACCATTACCCGAATAATCTGTAGTTCTTCCTCCTACAATATCTGTCATTGGGTAGTAGGCTTTTAAGTTAGACCAAGAAATAGTTAATGAAGTGTTTTTATCCACAATCGTTTTAGGGATAATTAATCCTGATACACTTCCAGAGTTTTCTTCAATTTCTTGATGCATAATTTTTTTCATCTGGTCTTCTGATAAGGTAACATCAAAAACTCGAATTTCATCAATACATCCTTTAAAATACCCTGAATTATCATAAGGTCCTTTTCCAACATTAAAACTAACGTCTTCTGTTATTAAAGGATTTTTTAAATCTGCATGACTACTAGTGCCCAAAAGTTGCCCGTCCACATAAACTTTTAAATTATTTGATGGCAAAGAACTATCAAAAATTAGTGCTATGTGATACCAAATATTTGAATCCAAAATAACATCTGTTGAAAAATCAGCATTCACATTATTGACTTCTACAATTAGTTTTCTTGTGGCATCAACTTCAATATTTAAAGCACCTTGACTTAACACATATCCACTATTAGCAAAAGATGGGTCTAATTTTACCCAAGCCATAATAGTTGATTTAGAATAACCTCCAACATTTAAATTACTATCTAAATAATCATCTACTCCATCGAAATCTAAAGTTGATGCTGAGTCAGAGAATAAACAATAATTTGCTGGAATTTCAAGCTCATAATCCTGTATTGAACAATTGCCTGAATCATCTGTTATAGTAAAAACAAAGGTGGTATTTGTATTGTTAAATGGTCCCAATATTAACGGTGTTCCGTATGTACCAGTTCCAGATATATCTCCTGTAACAGTATAAGAAGCTCCTAATCTAGATCCTTCTGGATTTATGGAAATGTTAAAACCATCGTCTGTAGAGTCTTTAGGTGTACCGTTATCATCACATACAATATTTACATTTGGATTTTCTAAATAGCATCTAAGTAAACCAAAATCATTTGATTTTGAGCAATTTCCAAAACTTCCTGGAGCAAAAGTAGCTACTTCAATATTATCAGTACTGAATATATAACCAGATGGCAAAGTGGAAGTATCTACTTCCATTACAATATCTTCACCACTTACTTTATATCTAATTACTATATCATCAAAAAAGAAATATTCATCACTAGCAGTATAGCCATTTACTACAGCTCTAATGGTTGTTGTAGCTGTTAGTTTATCTGCGTCTATTGCTAGTCCATTAATTGTAGAACTTATAAAATCGTTAGCTTTAAAAAATAAGGTTTGACAGTTAGTAAAAGAATTGTTGTCACAAATTTGTATAGTGATATCATCAGAAGCATCTATTTTTCCTCTTTCTAATACTTTAAAAGAAATATTTGCTTCTGTTACACCAGATAAGTTTACGCTTCTGTAAGCAGAAACATTATCATGCATTCTAAGTCGCTTTTTACTCCCCCAAATTTGTACGTCACCTGAGGCACTATTGGAGTCATCCCCAACTTCTGTCCAATTTGTTGACCATCCATTTCCTCCACTATAATTGTTAGAATCAAAACTATCTGAAATTTCTACATTATAATTTGGAGACTCAAAGTAATAAAAACCGTCTTCTTTAGTTGTCACTTGAGTAAACAATACGTCTGTACCAGCATCTATTAATCCATTGGTGTTTATATCATCATAAATATTTATATCAATATTTCCAATTCCAATATCATCATTATTGACGGTATCTTCGTTTAAATCAAAAAAGACTTGACCATAAATAATATTTTTATTTCCTGGTGTTGGACAATCTGCAACATTTACAGTTACTAGAGCAGTATCACACGTTCCTGGAAACTCTAAAGAACAAATATTGTATTCAAAAGTATCTTCGCCAATAAAACCAGTATTAGGTGTATACGTGATTGTACCGTCGTCATTTACAATTAAAGTACCATTTTGAGGTTGTATTAACCCATCTGTAGTAATTGAAGTTAAATCTATATTTGTTAAAAACTGCGTGTCATTATAGGAGACATTTACATTAATTGGTGTTTCAAATAACGCATAAGCATTATCATTATTTGCAAAAACTAGCGCTTTTAAACACAATGGTTGCATTGTTGTACCAACGTCCAAGGATCCAGTACCAGCACCACTTGCTGCTATACCAGCATCTTGACCAAAAACTGAAAATATTTTTGTACCATCACAAGTAAATACCGCTAGTCCACTTTGGTCATTGTCTGCATTTAGCGTATCAAATATTTGAGTATAATTTAGCGCATTTAAAGTTCGTGATTCATCATAAGGAATGTTACATGGGCTTAAAGCTGCGCTGGAGTCTGTTAAATCTCCATCATATTTTATGTATATAGTTGTATTACTTGTTGGTGTCACCCAAACTGGATTATAGTTATTTTGAAAATCCAAAGTACCAGGAGCCCAAGCAATAGCAGCAAAATCTGTTAATCGTTCTTCTGATATTAAATTAAAAGCCCAATCGTAAGCTTGTCCGCTTGAATCTGAATCAACTACTTCACTTGCAACATAAGATGACCCATCTTGACTTTTAAATTTATATCCTGAATTATCACTTAAACTTATGGATGAAGATGATTTTGCAGGAATAGTTATTGTTCCGTTATTACTGTTAGAATTCCAATCTATAGCAATACTTCTATTTAAACTGTTATAAAAATAAACCACAGCTGGAGCTGCACTATTAGTAGTAGGAACTGGTGAATAATATGTATCTGAATAAAATTTTGAAGGATATATATTTATTTGACGTGTACCAAAACAATCTTTAGCTCCAAAAAACAAATCAACTCCTACTGGTAAATCACTTGTAATAATTGCTCCAGATTGCACGCCACCATCAACAAACATAACTTCTCCTTCATCTAAGTTATCTGTAACATCGACAACTCCATCATTATCCAAGTCCACATTAACAGTAGTACCGTTCTCTGAAGCTCTAACAAATAAAGCTGTATATATAAATTCTTGTCCTAAATCTTCACCAAAAGGAACTGTAAAGGAAGTTCCAAACTTATCAATACTGTAAACATCTGTTTTAGCTAATTGCACCTCAAATCTGTCAATATCTCCTGCAATAGCAGACATCGCAATATCATTAGATGTCACAATTTTATCTCTTCCATCATAAACAATAGTAGATGAATTTCTAGGATTATAGTTATAAGTGTTCTCTAAAACAATATCTCCTCCAGAAGGAATATAATCCGTAGAGTAATTAGGCGAAGTACCATTTGTAATATCCTCATCTCCCCAAACTTGCGTTGTTGCTTGTACTGGGTTATTAATGTCAACTTCATAACCATCTTCCCAGTGATCATAAACTATAACTGTACCTGGATAAGGACTTTTTATACTTACAATTCTATTGACCTCATTTGTAACAGGAAGATTACATACTGCTGTATTAGTATTTCCAGAATTATTAAAAGCTGTTCTTAAATCGTCGTCAGAAAAAGGCACATAATAGACTTGTTCTTGTACTGCTTGTATACAAGGATCTATATAATTCTCATCAACATCTATAGTTACTGTGGCTGTATCACATAAAGGTATTGGTAATGTTGTATCACAAATTTCATATGAAAATGTATCAGTACCAAAAAAGTTACCATTAGGTGAATAAATAATATTACCAGAACTATCTATACTTACACTTCCATCCATTGGTTGGGTTGTAATAACTAATGATGAGCTATCAATATTATCATCTCCATCTGTATCATTATCTAAAACATCAATCGATACTGATTCTCCTTGAATTACTGTAGCAAAATCATCTTGTGCTACAGGATTACAATTGGGACCACACATATATAGTCCAAAATTGTTATTACAATCTCTCTGACCTATATTGTTAAAAGATACAGCAATTGTACTTGCTGATGTTTTTGTCATACCAGAAGGTATAGTTGCATCATCAAGACTTACTATTAAATTTTCGTAAAAACCACCACCTAAAGCTAAATCTAGATTTACATTATCAAAATACAAATAATTACTTCTTTCTTCTCCTATACTACCACTACCTAAAAATCGAATGTAAGTACTTCCTCCAATAACCGATGATACATCATAAGAATAATTTTGTTCTGCATCAGAAAAAGAGATGTTATCTATAGTAGTAAAATTAGTTCCATCTGAAGATATTTGAACATTGACTGAAAAATTTTGTCCACTTGAAGAGTTAATATTTTTGGTGAAATCAAATGAAAGAGTTCCTGAAGCATAACTGGATGTAGTTATTAACCTTACTACACCATCTCCGTTTATGTTAGATCCGTCTTCTGCATATCTACCAAATCTTAATTTATTGTTATCAACCCTAACATTTCCAGAAGTTACTCCACTTTCACCCAATTCTTGCCAATTGTTATCCCAATTGATTGATCCATTATTTCCAGACCACGATGTAGCATCAAAGTTATCAGCAACGTTATCGTAAGTAAATAATTCGGGAGCTACTAAAGTATAGTTACCTGTGGCATCAGATATATCAGAATCTATTAAAACATCTTCCGAATCTAAAATACCATTAACATTAACATCTTGATACAGATTAACACCTATATTTTGTATGGTAGGCTCAATTCCGCTTTTATTACCATTTTGATTTAAGTCATTAAAAACTAAACCGTAAACGGTGTTTTGATTTGGAATAACTGATCCACATTGCGCAGTTAATTTTTGTGCACAAAAAAGCGCACAAACAACTATGGTTAATAAAATTTTCTTCATTTGTAGGTTATAGTTATTAAACTTGGGGTTTAATGTTAATTAAGTACTTTTTTGAGGGTATAAAAGTACAGACTAACAGACAATAATACATTTTCACAATGCAATAATACAATATTTTCTGACAAAATGTATGAAAAATCGGATAAAATGCATTTTTATTAAAAAATAGCATCCTGATTTAGAGACAAGTATCTTTTAGTACATCACAAAAAAGGCGACCAAAATTGGTCGCCTTTTTTGTAATAAAAATTATATAAAAACTACTTTTTTAAGTCTGTAGTTGTTTTGTTAAGGGCTTTGCTCATTTCCATAGAAATTGCAGAACGGTCAAACTTTAACTTTCCAGACATCGTCTCAATAATACAACTGTTGTCTTTATCATTAAGGTCGGCAATCTTTCCGTGCATACCACTTTTTGTTATTACTTTATCACCACGCTTTAATGCAGAAGCAAATTGTTTTTCTTGTTTAGCGCGTTTCATCTGAGGTGCAATCATAAAGAAATACACTACAGCAAACATGGCTATAATCGGTAAAAATCCGCTAATTCCTTCCATTACTGCGTTACAGGTCCTAAGTTAGTGTTAGCTGCTGGCTTTGGTGCATTAGGATCTGGCTTAATAAAAGCAGTAATCTTAACAGATTCTTTTCCTGTTGCAGTATTTGCAGTAATATTAATCACTTTTGAGGTTTTATTAGCACCTTTTCCGTTAAATTTAACTGTAAATTTATCAGACTCTCCTACTGCTAATGGCTCTCTTGACCAATCTTTTGGTACAGTACATCCACAAGTACTTTTAATATCTGTAATAACTAAAGGTGCTTCTCCAGTGTTAGTGTAAGTAAATACAGTTTCTTGAGGTGTTCCAGAAATTATTTCTCCAAAATCGTGTTCTTTTTTATCAAATGTAATTACTGGTAATTTGTTAGATTTTGCATCTCTCTCTGCAGCTTCTGCTACATTTCCTGAATTAATTTTTGCTGTCGCATCTTCTTTACAAGATGTTAAGCTTATTAAGCAAATTGCGCTTAATAGAATCATTACTTTTTTCATAATACTTATTTTTAGATTTGGTGAAGTCTTTATGTAATGGACTTCTATTGTTTTAAATTTTGGATTGTAAAAATAATAATATTTTTTAACTACATCAATCCTCGACCAACTTTATTTAGTTTGCCTTGTTCTTGGTACTCTTTTAATAGTTTATCTAAAATACCATTAATAAAAATACTACTTTTTGGTGTAGAATATTCTTTGGCTATTTCCAGATATTCATTAATTGTGACTTTGGTTGGTATAGACGGGAAGTTTGTTAACTCGCTAATAGCCATTTTTAGTAATACTAAATCTAAGCTTGCAATACGCTCTGTATCCCAATTATTAGTTTTTCCTGCTATTTCTTCACCTAATTTAGATTGGTTTAGTAATGTTTTTTTAAACAAGTCTATTGCAAACTGTTTGTCTTCTACATCTTTATACAGTTTAGGTGTTAACAGATATGCATTGGAAGTTTCTTTTAATTTACGAAGCAACTTTACAATAGAAGTGTTAACCGTTGGTAAATCATCTAACCATGTTAAGTTTTTATCTTCTATATAGTCATATAACTTATCATTTGGTGCAATAATTTCTTTATATATATCAATTAAAAACTCCTTATCTTCCTTAAAAGTAGATGTCTTAGTTTGCATATAATCTTTATACAATTCACTTGCAACTATCGCTTTGTAAATAATATCTACATACTCATTATCTAACTGCCAATTATTAATTTTATTGGCTTCAAAAGCTGATTGTAACGCTTCGTTGTTAGCAATTAGCTGAAGTACCTGGTTATTTATAAATTTTTTATTTGGATTTTTTTCTTCTGGAGTCGCTAAGTGCTTTTTTTGGATATTTTCTAATTGAACTTTAGATTTTTTATTAATCTCAATAAGTAAGGACATCATCATCAAGTATAAATTATACATATTGTCTATACTGTATAATAAAAACTTCTGATCTTTTGAGAAATCGTCACTTTCTGTACCATTAAATGCATATAATACTTGCATTACTTTAACACGAATATGTCTTCTACTTAGCATACTTACAAAGAACTTTAAATTTCAATTGAGTTTGAAATACTTTTTTTTAATGAATTAAAAAGGCGAAAGTCTTAACTTTCGCCTTGCAAAAATAGTATAATTTATATGATATTTATTGCTGATTTTCTTTTTTTCTAGCTTCAATTCTACTTTTAGCAATATTCAATGCTGCTTGATGTGTAGTAATACCATTAGTATTGGCATTGTTTAAAATTTCTAAAGTAGTATTATAGATATTTTCGGTTTTACGCATAATCTCTTGCTTACCATAATTTTCAAGTTCTGCATAGACATTTATAATTCCACCAGCATTGATTAAAAAGTCTGGTGCATACACAATACCTTTTTGCTGTAATAATTGTCCATGCTTCAGCTCGTCAGCTAACTGATTATTAGCAGCTCCTGCAATAACTTTAGCTTGTATGGTATTAATTGTAGCATCATTGATAGTAGCACCTAAAGCACATGGTGCATAAATATCTACATTTTCGGCATAGATATTTGATCCATTATAAATAGTGGCACCATACTTATTACTAATAGATTCTAAACGCTCCTCGCTGATATCATCAATAATAACTTTTGCTCCATCATTAGTTAAATGCTCTACTAAAGATTCACCTACATGACCAATACCTTGTACAATTACCGTTTTATCCTCTAAAACATCTGTTCCAAATTTGTATTTAGCAGCAGCTTTCATACCCATAAATACACCATATGCAGTAATTGGTGACGGATTACCTGCTCCACCTTTAGCTTCAGAAATACCTGTAACGTAAGGTGTAACATCTCTTACTAAATCCATATCTGCAGTTTCCATACCAACATCTTCAGCAGTAATGTATTTTCCGCTTAAACTGTGTACAAATTCCCCAAAACGCTTCATTAACTCTGGAGTTTTCTGTGTTTTAGCATCACCTATAATAACTGCTTTTCCTCCACCTAGATTTAAACCAGTAATAGCAGATTTAAAGGTCATACCTCTTGATAAACGCAGAACATCGTTTAGTGCTTCCCACTCGTTAGCATATTGCCACATTCTAGTTCCTCCTAATGCAGGTCCTAAAACCGTATTATGTATTCCAATTATTGCTTTTAATCCTGTATCTTTGTCATTGCAAAAAACGACTTGTTCGTGATTGTCAAATGATAATTGCCCAAAAACAGGATCTGCTTTTGATAATTGATTAGTGTTAATTAATTCTGAAACCATTTAATAAACATTTAATTAATGTATAAATATTATGTTATTTATAAAATAAGCACGCAAAATTAATTCATAATTAATATTAAAACAATTATTAGCATTCAAAATTGCGAAATTGTTAAAAACTTTCGAAACCACCATTTATATTAAATGAAAGAATTACAGCATCTAAACAAATACTTTTATAAATATAGAGTCCAAATTATAATAGGTATCTTAATTACCATTGGCTCTAAATTGTTTACCGTTTTTGTACCAAAATTTATAGGGTCAATTATAGATGTTGTTAATAACCAGCTACTTCAACCTGACATTGACGAAACGGTTTACAAAGCAGAATTATTAAAATTTATTTTGCTTCTACTTGGATCTGCTGTACTCTCAGGAATTTTAACCTTTTGGATGCGTCAAACCATTATTAACGTGTCACGTTATATTGAGTTTGATTTAAAAAATGAGATTTATCAACAATACCAAAAACTGTCCTTAAATTTTTACAAAAAGAACAGAACTGGCGATTTAATGAATCGTATTAGCGAAGATGTTGGTAAAGTCCGTATGTACGCTGGTCCAGCTATTATGTATAGCATCAATACACTAACACTATTTGCTGTAGCATTGGTATTTATGTTTAGACAAGCACCAATGTTAACCTTATACACTATTATACCATTACCCATTTTATCTGTGATTATCTATAAAATAAGTTCTGAAATCCACAAACGCAGCACCATAGTTCAACAATATTTATCTAAACTATCTACATTCTCTCAAGAGACGTTTAGCGGAATTTCAGTAATAAAAGCTTACGGAATAGAACCCGAAACCTTTACTAATTTTGACGAATTATCTGAAACAAGTAAAGACAAGCAACTAAACTTAGTACGTATTCAAGCCTTATTTTTTCCGATGATGATTTTATTAATTGGATTAAGTAATGTGTTAGTTATATACATTGGAGGAAAACAATATATGAATGGCGAAATAAGTTTAGGTACCATTTCGGAATTTATTATGTATGTTAACTTATTGACTTGGCCAGTTGCAACAGTTGGTTGGGTAACTTCTATTGTACAAGAAGCAGAAGCCTCTCAAAAACGAATCAATGAGTTTTTAAAAACCAAGCCAGAAATACAAAATAATAGTAACGAACTGTCTGACATCAAAGGTGATATAGAGTTTAAAAATGTATCATTTACTTATGACGACACTAATATACAGGCACTAAAAGAAATTAGTTTTAAGGTGAATTCTGGCGAAACCTTAGCAATTATAGGAAAAACTGGCTCTGGAAAATCTACAGTTTTAGATTTAGTGGGACGTTTATACGATGTGGACACAGGTGAAATACGTATCGATAACCAACCTATCGAATCCCTAAACTTATACAGCCTACGTGATGCAACTGGATACGTTCCACAAGATGCTTTTTTGTTTAGTGATACCATTAATAACAATATAAAATTTGGTAAAGAAAATGCTACTGATATCGAAGTTATTGAAGCAGCCAAACTAGCACAAGTACATAAAAATATTATTAAATTTAATAACAAATACGATACTGTTTTAGGTGAACGTGGAATCACACTTTCAGGTGGTCAAAAACAACGTGTTTCTATAGCCAGAGCTATTATTAAAAAGCCTCAAATCATGTTATTTGATGACTGCTTATCTGCAGTAGATACTGAAACAGAAGAAAAGATTTTAAATAATCTAAAAACTATTACCGAAGGTAAAACAACTATAATTGTTAGTCACAGAATATCTTCTGCTAAAAATGCAGACCAAATTATAGTATTGGATGATGGACACATTGTACAATCAGGTACGCATGAAGAGCTTATAAATATTGACGGTTACTATAAAGAGCTATATTTAAAAACGACCAAATAAAAAGAATTGTTCTAAAATGTTGTGTCATTCAACTTTTTTTTTGATTTTTGAGATTAAGAATTAACTAACAAATAAATTCAAATTATGCGCAATAACGAGATGATGGAGAAGGAAGAAATTTTTTCGAAAGTATTAAGAGCAGGACGACGTACTTACTTTTTTGATGTAAGAGCTACTAAAGCAGATGATTATTACTTAACTATCACGGAAAGTAAAAAGTTTACTAATGATGATGGATCGTTTCATTACAAAAAACATAAAATCTATTTATACAAAGAAGATTTTAATGAATTTAATGATATTTTAAAAGAAATGACGGATTACATCATTACTGAAAAAGGAGATGAAGTAATTAGCGAGCGTCACCAAAAGGACTTTAAAAAAGAATACGATACACCAAAAGCAGAATCAACTGAAGATACTGCAAGTACAGAGTCTACTGATGCATCAAGTGCTGAAAGCAGATTTACTGATGTAGATTTTGATGATATTTAAAAAAATACAATTATAGTTTTATTACTAAAGGTCAATTTTAATAAAAATTGACCTTTTTTTATGACTTTATGTAAACTAGCATTAATAGTATTATAATGCTAAACCCAATACTTGCTATTATTAGCCCAAACGCATAAAATAATATTACACATAAAACCAAAACCCATAAAGGAACCAAAGTTAAACAGATCGCAAATCTAAAGGTCGATAAAAACTCTTCTTCATCAACTTTAGGTTTGACTAAGGTCCTCCAAATAATAACTGGAACACATAATATAAGATACACCAAGGGTTGTAATAATATTTTGATAAAGGAAGCCTTATTAGGCTTAGACACACAGTTTTCAAACCCATTATCAATGCAAGCATTAACTTGCTCTGGATTAGTAAAATCAACATTTAAATCTTGTAACTGTTGTAATGTGGCTTCATAATTAGTCTCAGGAATTTGAGTGGTCAATTTACTCATTGCCTCAAAAACATCTTGTTTTAATAGATTAGTAGCTTCGACTGTACTTAAATTATTATACGATGAAGATAAGATTGGCTGTCCAAAGTAAATAGACACACGACTACCTTTTTCTTTTATATTTTCATAATTAAACCCAACTGGAATAAGGTAAATAGTTTGATCGGGAAACTTTTCAGCAAACTCTAAAATAATTCTAGTAAACCCTTTACTTAAAGGTCTAACGCGTCTAACTAAATTATGGCTACCTTCAGGAAAAATAGTAATTGCGTTATTATTGCTTAGCAATTGAACACTTTTATTAAAAATTAAATTATTTTTAGTTATAGTGCTCCAACCATCTCTAACACGATAAACCGGAAGCATATTTAAGCTTTTTAATAAGCGACTTACTAATGGTTTTTTAAATACTGCAGCTCTGGTTAAGTAATAACAAAATCGTCCAGATTGGGTTGCAATTAATAAAGGGTCTAATAAAGCATTTTGATGATTACCTAAGAATAAAACAGGTTGTGTTTTAGGTATGTTGGTTTTTCCTTTTATGATGATTTTTTTATAATAAAAAAACATTCCTATTTGGATGTATAATCGTACACTATGTAACCATAAAGACTTCAAAATAAATACTAATTTTTATTAGTTTTAGACCAGAAAAACGCCAATATCAATCCAGATACAATATGCCAAATTCCCCAAAAGGCAACTAAAACAGCCATTCCACCCAAGCCATTAAAAAAAGTAAACACTAGCAACAGACCTAAACCAGAATTTTGAATTCCAGTTTCTATACTTAACGTTTTTTGATTTTTAAAAGATAGTCTAAATAGTTTAGCTATACCAAAACCTAGTAGTAAAGCTAAAATATTATGACCAATACCTATTGCTAACACATGATGTATAAAACCTATAAACACCTCTAAATTTTTAGAAAACGCAATAACAACAATACTAATAAAAATCAAGATAGATATTGGTTTTAAAATAGTGGAGAGCTTAACTGCTAGTTTAGGCTTATAATTATTGAATAGCATACCTAATAGTAACGGAATACCAAGAATTAAAATCATAATCTTAAAAATATCCATAGGATGCAGTGTTACAGCTTTTAAAATAGTAGCTGTAGGTTGATAAAAGTTTCCATACAACTGAAAATTAAATGGTGTAAAAAACAAAGCTAAAGCAGATGCAAAAGCTGTTAAACTTACAGATAATGCGGTGTTACCTTTGGACAAATGAGTCATAAAATTACTAATGTTTCCACCAGGACAAGCTGCTACCATAAACATACCTAAAGCTATACTTGGTACAGGATTAATTAATATTACAAGAAAAAAGGTTACTAATGGTAATACTATAAACTGAGATAATAACCCAATAAGGATAGGTTTAGGTTGCTTAAATAGCTGTTTAAAATCTTTAATATTAATACCTAAAGCCACGCCAAACATTACAATTGCCAATGCTATATTAAGCATAAACAATCCGTTAGCATCAAATTGGACTTGTGCTTGATTAACGTCTAGCATAAATTAAGATACGACTGTTCCATTAGGCACTTTATTTTCTGGATTAAGTAAAATAACATCTTTATTATTAACTGCTCCAAGCACTAAGCACTCACTCATAAATGTAGCAATTTGCTTTTTAGGAAAGTTTACTACAGCTATTATCTGTTTATTTAGCAAGTCATCTTTTGTATATAAAGCAGTAATTTGTGCGCTACTTTTTTTAATGCCTAAATCTCCAAAATCTATAGTTAGTTGATACGCTGGGTTTTTAGCTTCAGGAAAATCGATAACCTCAACAATAGTCCCTACTCGTAAATCTACTTTAGTAAAATCGTCAAATTGAATGGTATGACTCATAGAATTAGTTAGTTATTAGTATGCAATTTAATGTTTTATATTGAAACCAATAAAATGAATATTTAGATGACACTATGAATCAAGCTCAAAACCATTTAGCGAGACCAACACATCGTAAATATTTAATAACAAAAAAAGCTTCTCTAAAAAAAGAAGCTTTTTGCTTTTGGGTGGAAGACCGGGTTCGAACCGGCGACTTTCGGTACCACAAACCGACGCTCTAACCAGCTGAGCTACAACCACCATTTGTGTGCATTAAATAATGCGTGTGCAAAGGTAAATTATTTAGTAGTTATTGCAAACGTTTTTATTAAAATTTTTATTTTAAATCAAATAAACTATCTACTGCAACGTAACGCTCTACAGTAAAGCCTTCTGCATAATCTACGTGTATTAATCGTCCTAAATCTCTTGCTCTGTAAGTCACACTATCTGTAAAATTTTTACTTGATATAGGTGTTTCTGGCTCTTTGCTACTAGGATCAAAAAATTGAGTTTTATAGGCTAACACGCTTTTTAATTTTACATCCATAAAATCTGATACATCAACCACAACATCTGGAGTTATATTTTTCCATTGAATATAATGATAGACTTGTTTTGGTCGATATTGCTTTTGTTGCTGACCATTATATGTGGTTTCAATTTTAATTAATCCACTTAAAAAACATGCATCACTAATAAGCTTACTGCCTTTACTATGATCTATATGTCTGTCGTCAATAGCATTACACAACACTATTTCTGGTTGATACTTGCGTATCATTTTAATAACTTCTAATTGATGTTGCTTGTCATTTACAAAAAAACCATCTGCAAATCCAAGGTTTTCTCTATGTGAAACTCCTAAAATATTTTTAGCGTCTTCAGCTTCAGATTGTCGTGTAATGTCTGTTCCACGAGTACCCAATTCTCCTTTAGTTAAATCTACAATCGCTACAGTTTTTCCGTTAGCAATTTCTTTAGCTATTGTAGCTCCTGCTCCTAACTCGACATCATCAGGATGTGCACCAAATGCTAGTATATCTACTTTCATATATTATTTATTATTCCAATCTTGTTGTTCTTCTTTGTTTAAAAACGTCCAAGCTACTATCCTACTCTTTTTATTTCCAATATTCATTCCAATAGTTAATACAGCTGTTGCGCCTAATTTTTTTAGAGATTGATTTATAGTTTTTACATTATCCTTGTTAGACACTAAACTAGTGTACCAAAAGCTATCTGTTTTTTTTAATGAGCTTTCATATAAATACGTATGTAAAAAAGCCTTCTCACCTCCTTTATACCAAAGCTCGTGTGCTTGACCAGCAAAGTTGCGTACCATCTCATCTGTAGGTTGTCCTAATCCTTTTAACTTTCGTTTTGTTGCTGCTAGTGCATCTGCTTCATTTTTAAAAAAAGGTGGATTACACATGGTAACTGTAACTTTATCTTTTTTGGTTAAAACACCTTCCAGAACATGAGACGTGTCATTTTGATGTCTTAATGTTATCTTTTCTTGCAGATTATTTTGATTGATAATATTTTGTGCAATTGCCAATGCCTCTTTATTACTGTCAACTCCAATAAAATTCCATCCATATTCTGAAGTACCTAACAAAGGATAAATGCAATTGGCTCCTGTACCAATATCCATAACTATGACGTTTTCATTAATTTTAGAACGCTCTAGCAAATCTGCTATATGATGGATATAATCTACGCGACCAGGAATTGGAGGACATAAAAAATGATCTGGAAACTCCCAATAATTGATATTATAGTGCTCTTTTAACAACGCTGTATTTAAAGCTTTTACTGCTTTAGGGTTAGCAAAGTCTATAGTCTTTTTGTTGGTAGCATTAGTAAAAATATAAGGTTGTAAGTTTGGATAGACTATGACCAATTGATCAAAATTATAATTATCTGTGTGCTTATTTTTTTTGTGCATTGTATTGTAATTATAGATTTTGAATGGCTTGTAAAATATCTGTTTTTAAATCTTTAACGTCTTCTATTCCAACTGAAAATCTGATTAATCCATCAGTAATTCCAACCGCTTCGCGTTGTTCTTGAGTTAATAATGAATGAGACGTTTGTGCAGGTGATAGCATTGTACTTTCAATACCTGCTAAACTCATTGACGATTTTATTAAATGTAATTGCTTCATAAATTGATTAGAATCTATCGAGTCTAATAATTCAAAGGATAACATAGCTCCAAACCCTTTCATTTGTGAGGCTGCTAATTGATGCTCTGGATGCGACTTTAGTCCTGGATAGTAAACCTGTTTAACAAATGCTTGCTTATTTAACCATTTAGCTAACTTCATAGCGTTTTTGGTTTGTGCTTTAACACGTAAACCCATGGTTTTCATACTACGCTCTAACATCCAGACTGTAAAATCGCTTAAACTTCCTCCATAGTTTTTAGACACATTCCATATTTTATCCATATGACTTTTACTTCCAGCAACAGCTCCTGCACAAATATCACTATGACCTCCAAAATACTTAGTTGCAGAATGCATGATTAAATCTATACCAAAATCTGCTGGATTTTGGTTAACAGGACTAGCAAATGTATTATCAATACTTGTCACAATGTTTCTTTGCTTAGCTAAGGTAGCAATAGCTTTAATATCTGTGATAGTTAGTAACGGATTTGATGGTGTTTCTATATGTATCAACTTGGTGTTGGGCTGGATTGCTGCCTCAAAATCTTCAACTTTATATCCATTGGTAAACGTAAATTTTATATTGAGTTTAGGAAATTCTTCTCTAATAAAATTAGTTGTACCACCATACAAGGTATTTTGTACAACAATATGATCACCCGATTTTAAAAAAGCTAAAAACATATGGCTAATAGCAGCCATTCCGGAACCAAAAATCATAGCAGTATCTGTATGCTCTAAAGCTGCAATCTTTTTAGCTAAGTATTCTTGATTTGGTGTATTAAAATAACGAGGATAACGTTTGACATCTACATCCATAAACTCATAAGATGACGATAAATAAATAGGTGAAATTGCACCTTTAAACTGGTTGTCAGGTACTTCTCCTACGTGCGTACATACAGTATTTAGACCAACGTTTTTAGATTTCATTTTTAGACAGTGATTTAAAAGTTCTAAATTACTAATTAAAAAGATGAATATTAAATTGTAATGACATTAAAACTGACTGATTACATGTTTTAACGTGTCTTTAACGGAGTTTTCAGGATTAATTTTGTATACTATTAACATGATAGCACAAGATAAAGAAACACACGAAGACATTTTAAAACAATCTATTAACCATTTAGAATTTTTAGGTTACGAAAACATTAAAGCAGATCTAGAAGGTTATGAGCAACCTAAAGCATTTGTAAAAAAAGAAAATGATTTGGTCATGACTCCAGATATTACAGCTTATAAACGTACCAAAAAATATTTTTTTGAATTAGGTATCAAAAGCGAAAAACCAAAGCTACTAAAAACCAAATGGCGACTATTAGATGTTGTAACTAGAATGAAAGATCAGCGATTTAAAATTATTACAACTAGAGGTCATTATAGTTTTACCAATAAAATATTAAATGATTTGAATCTGGATAAAACTTTGATTAAAATCTAAACAAAATAAAAAAACAGCTTCCGCTGTTTTTTTTATTTCTCTTTATTTTTTTTATTAATAATAGCTCTTAGCTTTTCCTTTCTTAGAGCTTCTTCCTTTTTCTTCTTATTGATTTTTCTAGCCATTAAATTGGAGTGCTTTGCCTTGTTTTTTGTATTTTTTTGACCTTTAGGTTTAGGCATTTCTATTTTTTTGAAGCTTTTAACAAAGCGTTTTGCTCTTCCATTAAATCAGATAATTTTGCTAAAAGCTCGATATCTTTTGGTGTTTTTACCGTTTTATTTTTTACATCTTGAGATTTATCCCGCAATTTATTCATGGCTTTTACCACTAAAAAAACCGTTAACCCTACGATTAAAAAGTCTAACACAACTTCAAACAGTTCTCCATAATATATTGCAACTTCTTCTGTTGTAGTTTTACCTTTACTATTTAAAACCTCTTCTCTTAATATGTAGCGTTTATTTTGAAAGTTTAAGCCATCAGTCATTAACGATAATGGTGGTAAAAACACTTTTTTTACTAATACATCTATCACTTTATTAAAGGATGCACCTATTATAATACCAATAGCCATATCCATCATATTGCCTTTAACAGCAAATTCTTTGAATTCTTTTAGAAATTTCATTAAAAAATAAATTTGATTAGGAAACTCACCGAGCTGAGTTAGTTATTGATTACGAGTTTTATTATAGGCTCTTACCATAACCAAAGCCCATGCAAAAACGCATAAAAACACAATAATAGAAAACCAAAATACTATACTATCTCCTTCCATTATTGACCATTTTAATATAAATCATTACACCCAAGAGTGTAGGTGCCCATAAGCCTATAAAGATACCATGTAGTTGATCTCCTTGAAGAAAAAGATACTCTGCAACTAAAATAATAGCTAGGCATAATACTAATAATAAAAAGTTGCTTACTCCAAAATTTTTAATGTATTCCATTAATGTATTTATAATTTTTCAACAAGTTAATAAATAATTAAATGATATCAAACAAAGCGAATGGAAAGAGATAAAAAAACATTTTAACGATTAAATATGCTTTTTGTCGATATAATTTAATCATAAAAAATTATTTTGAGTATTTCATCGAAAAAATATGTGTTTTATGGTGTTTTTGTAAAAACATATATATATTAGTCGAAGAAATTAACTGTTTAACCGATTTATTATCCCTTATCATGAAAAAAGCTACTTTATTTTTATTGTCATTAATCTTTTGTCATTCTATTTTTGCAACAACCAAAGACCAAAACACGTCATCTGCAATTAATAATGTTCAAATAGTCAGATTAGATTTTACTGCTCCAAATGGAGCTTCAAGAGAACTGATATTAGGTTTCACAGCAGACAACTCTGCATCGGATGGTATCGATTATGGTTATGATGCTTCAGTAAGCTCTCCGTTTGCTAATGATTTAAATTGGTTAATTGAAGATAATAGATATGTAATACAAGGTGTTGGATCCTACCAAGAAACTAGTCAATATCTTTTTGGAATGTATAGTGAGATAGGTGGATCTGCTAAAATTGAATTAATCAGTTTAGAAAATTTTGAATCAGATATTAACGTATATATCTACGATGCATTATTAGACACTTACACTAACATTAATGATTCAGCCTATATTGGTAATATTGACGCAGGAAATTACACAGATAGATTTTATATTACATTTAATGAACCTGCAGCAGAAAATGACTCAGTAGACACAAGCGATATTTCAGATAACTCAAACTCTTCAAATTTATTAGGACCAAACGGTATTTCAAGCTTAAAACCAAAGAAGAAATCTAATATTAGCTACCTTATTTCTAATAACCAATTAAAAGTAAGTGCAAACGATGAAGAGTTAATAAAAGAAATTACTATTTATGATTATAACGGAACAGCTTTAGAGTCTGTAAAAGACATTAATAAAGTTAATACGTTAATAAATATTGATGCTGACAACAAAATACTGATTGTACATATAGTTACAGAAAATGAAACAATTGTAAAAAAGATTATCTTAAGTAAAAAATAGAAGATAATTTTCAACATAAAAAAGCTCACTAGAAAATAGTGAGTTTTTTTATGCTTACAGTTTAAAATATTTACTTTTTATAATGAAGGTTATATTTTCTGTAAGAGAAAAAACCAATTATAGCAATTACAACCAGTGTACCAGCTATAAATTGGAAACTCAATATTTGGTCTCCACTAGCATAACTATGTAATCCTGATAAGTAAAAGTTAACCCCAAAATAGGTCATTAATATACTTCCAAAAGTAAGGACAGACATTAAATTAAATAACCAACGTCCACGTAAGCCAGGAACTAAACGCATATGTATTACAAATGCATATAACATAATACTAATTAATGCCCAAGTTTCTTTTGGGTCCCAACCCCAATATCTTCCCCAACTTTCATTAGCCCATTGTCCACCAAGAAAATTACCAATAGTCAACATAACTAAACCTACAGTTAAAGCCATTTCATTAATAATGGTTAACTCTTTAATATTTAGGTCCATTTTAGTTTTATTGTCTTTATTAGTTAAAATCATTAAAACTAAAGTTACTAAACCTAATATCATTCCTAAGGTAAGTGGTCCATAACTAGCAACTATAACAGCAACATGTATCATTAACCAATAGCTGTTCAATACAGGTTGTAAGTTAGCAATTGCTGGATCCATCCAATTCCAGTGTGCAATCATTAAAATCATTGCTGTTACAAAAGCGGTTGACGCTAATGTTAAATCACTTTTTCTTCCAAATGCTAATCCAAAAAACATGGTTGCCCAAGCAACATAAATCATAGACTCATATGCATCACTCCAAGGAGCGTGACCAGAAATATACCATCGAGCAATTAAACCTAAAGTATGGATAATAAACAATCCTAAAATAACAAATTTAAATATCGTGACACTAGTATTTAACCACTTATTGGTAGTTTTAAAAATTTGCCATATTAAAAGAATAAACAGCAAAGTACCTGCGTATAAATACCAACTGAATAATTTTTTAAACACATCGTATTTATTATATATTATTTCAGCATCAATCTTATCGTCACTTAGCATCACCTCTGCTCCTACTTTTGATTGCGAGGTTTTAAATGCATTTAATAGTTTTTCTGGTTTGGTATAATCTCCTGATTCTTTAGCCTCATTTAACGAGTATAGATACCAGTCAAAGCCAGAGCCTATAAAACTACCATAAGTACTGTCTTTAATTTTTTGATTATAACCTTCATTTTTATATTCAAATGGAGATATCCAAGTATTATTTTCATCTTCTGGCACAGGAAAAATCTTTAACGATCTACCTTCAATAGCATTACTAAGCAAATTAACACGCTGGTTTGTATCTAAAAATTCTTTTTGTAT
Source organism: Olleya sp. YS (assembly GCF_029760915.1). Taxonomy (NCBI): domain Bacteria; kingdom Pseudomonadati; phylum Bacteroidota; class Flavobacteriia; order Flavobacteriales; family Flavobacteriaceae; genus Olleya; species Olleya sp. YS. The sequence goes on from NZ_CP121685.1 coordinate 111,118, forward strand.
TCCTGTTTGCGCCTTTACTGCTGAAGCTTCCTCTAAATAAGGATCTAATTTATATTTAAAATCGTCTGTAAAAAAGTCTAATAAACTAGCATAATCTTGGTCTTTAGGAATACCAATAACACGTCTAATAGAGTCCGCTTTTTTGGGTTTTATATAAATAATAGGCACATTATACCATAACATCGGACTTTCTTGAATACTCAAAAAGATCTGATTAGCAGTCATTCCCTCATAAGTATCATATTTAGTTAATTTACGCAACAATTCTGAAGCATAGGTATCAACAGGCATCATACGTCCATCTAAATCTTGGATAACAATTCTACCAAATTTATCCGCATGGACTTTAGGCGCAACATTAGCTTTTAAAATAGAATCAACTTGAAATTTTGAAGCTCCTTTACGTTCCGTTTTTTGGTGGTCGTGCCCATCATTCTCAGAATGTTGTACAATTTGCCCAAAACTTGATAAACCAAAACATAACAACAATACTGTAGTTAGCTTTGCTTTTTTATTTTTTATTTTTTCTAATCCGTTTTGTAAATCTCTAAATCGAGTATGGTTTGCAAACAAAATAGCCATCATACCAAAATACAGTAAAAAGTAACCAATATAAGTCACCCAAGTACCCCAAAAATCATGATTAACAGATAAAATGGTTCCTTTTAAATCTTTATCAAAATCTGCTTGAAAAAACCGATATCCTCTATGATCTAAAATATTATTCATGTAAATATGAAAATCAAAATCGCCCTGTTCTTTGTCGATTACAGTCACTTTGCTCTCATATGACGAGTAGTTTTTCTCAGTTCCTGGGTATTTTTCTGCAATAAAGTCATTCAACTTGACCTCAAAAGGGAGTTCTAAAACCTTAGACCCATATTTTAATGCAATATCCAGTCCACCCACTTGTATTTGCTTAAACGGATTATTTGACCATTGACTTCCTAATAATTTTACTTCTTTAGTTTCTCCATTAGCAGTTACATTTAACACTACTGCGTTTTCATCTTGTTTTAATAGTGTTGACTTTTTAACGACATCAAAAGTACCTTTTACTACAGGTTTAGGAAACACCAACTGCATATCTCCAATGATGTATCTTGAGCGTAACATTAAAGGTTGCAAACTATCCTTTACTAACTTACCTTGCGTCATAGTAGCCATCTGCAAATACTCACCTTCAAAAGGCGACTCAACCATTAATCCATTATCTGTTGTGGTAATATTTACAGCTCCAGGAGTTGGGTTATCTAGTGCTACTAGAAGGTTGTGGATATTCTCAACCTCACCTTGTTTTAAAAAATGATTATGTGGATTATCCCCTCTAGCCTCTACTATTTTTAGGTAGTTTTCACCATTTTCATCTGGCACGACATCCATTTCTGCACCTTGAATAAAATCGGTTAATTCAAAGCTAACAGGTGTTTTATTATATTTTACATCAAGGTTAAAACTATTATCCATACGTGGAGAAAAATCCACCTCAGCTTCAACGGGTAAACGTTGTGGAACACCATCAATTTTATAGTCGCCATCAATGTAAGCTGTAATGTAGGTTTTTTGAGATAAAAAAGCACGTTCGGTTTCGCCTTCTCGAATAGCTATCATCCCTTCAAAGCTAAAATAACGCGTGATTCCTGCACCAACAATAATTAAAATAAATGCCAAATGCAGAATTAATGTGGCCCATTTCTCTTTACGTAACAATCTGAATCTAAAGATATTTCCAATAAAATTAATTATAAAAAATACCATAATAGCTTCAAACCACCAGGCATTGTATATTAAATTTCTAGTGTAAGGAGTTGGAGACGTATCCATATTTCTATCCAAAATAGTTCCTGCAGCCATAGCAACAGCAAATACAATAAATAAAATAGAGGTTAATCGTGTAGAAAATAGGATTTTGGCGATTTTATTTTGCATAATAATAGGCCTTTTTTAGCTCGTGCAAAGATAATTGTTTTTGTTGGTTTTAATTCCTCAAAAACATCCAAATCTTGTGTTAAAATTATAGTTTTTTATTATGTCTAGCTTCAAAGATTTTTAGATACATAAAAGTGCCCATTTTTCTGGCACGTCGCTTTGCATTATCTGCAACGTCACCCTCAAAATACTGGTCAATTGTAGCATACCATAAGTTTAACCATACACCAAAATGTAATTCGGTAATTGTCTGATTATATCTTGTATCTATTTTTACATGCGCTTCAAGTGGGTTTCCTGTGTACTTGTGCTCTAATTTTCTACCAATAAACAAGCTAGTTTCCCAAAATGTAACTAAATGATCAAGGTGTGTTTCCCAATCTGTAATAGCATCATTAAAAATTGGTCCTAATAACGCATCAATCCTAACTTTTTTGTAAAACTCATGGACCAATAAAGTCACATCATCTCTAGTACTAATTGTTTTTCTATTCATCTTAAACAAAGATAGAGCTTTGTTATTTCAATTATGTAATTTCTTAGTATTTTAGCACTATGATTAAAATAGTTTTGCTTGGCGCAGGAAACGTTGCCACACATCTTTATAAGGCTTTTAAAAGCCCTTCTAATATAGAAGTTGTGCAATGGTATAACCGAAACAAAAAAACCATTGAAGCTTATAAAAATGAAGTTAACGTTACAGACAATATTAATCAATTGGTTGACGCAGATGTATACATCATAGCAGTCAATGATGATGTAATTGAAACTTTAAGCAGCGCATTACCCTTTGACAATAGATTGGTGGTACACACCTCTGGTAGCGCTAGTTTATATGATATTGACAAAAAACAATATAGAGGCGTGTTTTATCCATTACAAACTTTTAGCAAAACGGTTGATTTAGATTTTACTACTGTACCGATTTGTATTGAAACCCTTAGAAAACAAGATTATAAGCTACTTAAAACGTTAGGCGAATCTCTTGGATGCAAAACCTACAAGGTAAATCCAGATCAAAGACCTGCTTTACATCTGGCAGCTGTTTTTGTAAATAATTTTACTAATCAGATATACAGAATTGCTCATGAGATTACCGAAAAACATGGTGCCGAATTTGATATTTTGAAACCGCTAATTACAGAAACTGCAAGAAAAATACAAGACGTTTCACCATATATGGCACAAACAGGACCAGCAAAGCGAAATGACAAAAAAACTATAAAAAGACATTTAAAATTACTGGATAATCAACACCATGAAGCCATTTACAAATTGCTAACCTCATCTATCAAAAAAACGCATGGACAATAAAAGCTATAAAGAATATTTACATCAAATAACAACATTTATTTTTGACGTAGATGGTGTATTAACTAACGGGATGGTTACTATCACTACTTCTGGAGAAATGATAAGACATATGAATGTTAAAGACGGTTATGCTATAAAACAAGCACTAAACCATGGATTTAATGTTTGTATTATCTCTGGAGGTACTAATGAAGGAGTAAGACTACGTTTGCAACACCTTGGCGTTAAAGATGTGTATTTAGGTGCTCATAAAAAAATTGAACCATTTGAAGAGTACTTACATAACTACAAAATCAAACCAGAACAGGTGTTGTATATGGGTGACGATATACCTGATGTGCCAGTTTTAAAATTGGTTGGTTTGGCAACTTGTCCGCAAGATGCTGTTCAAGAGGTGAAACGTATTTCAAAATATATTTCTCATAAATTAGGAGGTGAAGGTTGTGTAAGAGACGTTATTGAGCAAGTACTAAAAGTACAAGATAAATGGGATAGCAATTTTGATGCACAGACGTATTAACAGCATAATTAGATAATTAACCATCAATTTAAATAATTACAACCTTGAAACTACTTAAACTTATAAGATATAAAAACTTGCTACTCATTGCATTAGTACAAATTTTAATTAAGTATGCGCTATTTCCTTCGTTAAATATGCTTATTGATGGTCAACAAGTATTTGTATCAACCACACTAACTCATTTTCAATTTGTATTATTGATACTTTCTACACTTTGTATTGCAGCTGGAGGATATATTATTAACGACATTTTTGATGTTGAGGCTGACAAAATTAACAAACCCAAGCAACAAATTATTGGTCAACATATTACTACAGAACAAGGTTATAACTATTATATGGCTTTAACAGTTATAGGTGTTGTGCTAGGGTTTTATTTATCGCATATTGTAGGTGTTAGTAGCTTTTTTGCCATTTTTGTTATTATTGCTGCGCTACTCTACATTTATTCTTCTTTCCTGCAACACATGCTTCTGGTTGGCAATATTATAATAAGTATGTTGGTTGGTCTAAGCCTTATGATTGTTGGTGTTTTTGAATTATTTCCAGCTATTACACCTCAAAATCAATTTATTCAATCGTCCATGCTAGAGGTACTTTTTGATTATGCTGTTTTTGCATTTTTAATATCATTAATAAGAGAAATTGTAAAAGACATACAAGACGTAGATGGCGACTATAAAGCGCAACTTAAAACCTTACCAATTGTATTGGGTAAGGATAGAGCAGCAAAAATAGCGTTTGGAATAACAGTAATTTCAATATTGGTTTTAGTGTATTATTTAGCATCGTTTTTATTCATGCAAAAAATTGTTGTTATTTATTTTATAGTAACAGTTGTTGGACCATTAATATATATTGCAATAAAACTATTTACAGCTGAACATAAAAAAGACTTCAAAACCATAAGTAATTTGCTTAAATTAGTCATGCTATTTGGTATGTTGTCTATGATAATATATTTATTAACAAAATAAATTATGCTCAAAGAAAAACTTAAAAATCGACATATTATTTTAGCATCTGGATCACCCAGACGTCAACAGTTTTTCAGAGATTTAGGTTTGGATTTTGAAGTCCGTTTAAAACACATAAAAGAAGAATATCCAAATAAATTACTCCATTTTGAAATCAGTGACTATCTAGCACAACTTAAATCGCTTCCCTTTTTAGATGAACTAAAAGATAACGATATCTTGGTAACTAGTGACACTATTGTTTGGCACAATAATACTGCTTTAGGCAAACCCAGAAATAAAGATGAAGCATTTGCTATGCTTAAGGCCTTAAGCGATGACACACACGAAGTTATCACTTCTGTTTGTATGCGTACAAAAAAGTATCAAAAAACGGTTAATGCTGTTACAAAAGTTAGCTTTAAAAGTTTTACAGACGAAGAAATTTGGCACTACATAAACACTTATGCTCCTATGGACAAAGCAGGTGCTTATGGCATCCAAGAATGGATTGGACAAATTGGTGTTATTGGTATAGAAGGCTCTTTTTTTAACGTTGTTGGTATGCCAACACATCTTGTTTACGAAACGTTAAATACCATTGCAGACGAGTTTTAGAGTTGTATTTTTATACTAAATAAAATCGACTATGAAAACCCTTAAAACACTCCTATTTGTTACAACAATACTACTTTTTAGCTGTAATAAAAATAACAGAGTTAATATAAAAGATGTTGCCAAAACTACAGTTATAGATTTAGACATAACAGAAGAATCAACATACAAACCCAACAAACAATTCAATGACTATTGGTATGCAGGTGAAGCAGAAATCACGTCCTACAAATTAGAACAAGCACGTTACGGAGAAATTAGAGAAGGTCATGCAGTTTTAGTTTACGTCACAGAATCTTTTTTAGCAGAGGCACAAGTTAAAGCAGACCAGAGTAACACTTCAAATATTAATGTTTTAAAATTAAATAGTACTAAAAACTTCAATACAGGAATTTACCCTTATTCTATAATGCAAAGTACATTTTATCCTGTAGCAAACAACCAACATGCTATAAAAGTTAGTGCCTCTATACAAGAATGGTGTGGACAAGTCTACACACAACTTAATAACAGAGAGCAGTTTCAAGTAACGTCTCACTCGTATTTTCAATGGGAAGCAGACCAACAATTTACGTTAGAAAAAACAGTGTTAGAAAACGAAATTTGGACACAACTTCGTATTAACCCAAACAGTTTACCAACAGGTTATTTTTCTATAATTCCAAATTTAGAATTTATTAGACTCAATCATAAACCTTTAAAAGGTTATAACGCTTTCGCGGAAAACGCGCCAGGAAAATTTAAGCTTACCATTAAAGATTTGGATAAGATATTAGAGATATACTACAATCCAGAATTTCCTTATGATATTAAATCTTGGTCAGAAACCACCAATGGTTTAACTACAAAAGCAACTAAACTTAAAAGTATAAAATCTGCCTACTGGAATAAAAATAGTAATACAGATTTGGACTTAAGAAAAACCTTAGACTTAGAATAAAAACTATATTTGTTTTACAATTAAACTAAGTTATGTTTTTAGACAATTTTAAAACAGAATTAATCAATTCGGCTATTATTTTAGCCATATTTCTTGTTATTCGTTTTACTGTAAAACTATTCATTAAAAAAATTGGTCAAAAAAGCGGAATTAACGATGCTAGAATCGGATTAATTTCTCGTTACACAACAGTGACACTATTTTTAATTTTCATCTTATTTGTAGCCTATATTTTTGGAGCAAAATTTGAAGATTTAGCAGTAATTTTCTCTTCTGTATTTGCAGTTATTGGTATTGGTCTATTTGCCATTTGGTCCATATTAAGCAACGTGACTTCGGGAATAATTATGTTTTTTTCGTTTCCATACAAAGTGGGAGACAAAATTAAAATTCATGATAAAGACGCACCAATTGAAGCCATAATAGAAGATATACGTGCATTTCAACTACATCTTAGGTTGGATAATGGCGACTTAGTCACTTACCCGAACAATCTAATTCTACAAAAAGCTGTAACTTTAGTTCAGAAAGATGCTATCGAAGATTTTGGAGATATGCATTAAACGGTAAGTATGGCTAAAAAAAGACAAAAAAAACGTACCCAAAATTATAAAAAACAGATAGGTCAAGTTCCTGGTGCATTAATTTATACAGGAGCCAAAGAAGATAAATCTTTACATCTGCATGTTTTTGATTATAATGATGATGACTGTAAGGAAGCAGATCTGGACTCTGTAGAAGATGCCTTTCGTTTTAAAGATTCAGAAACCATAACTTGGTTTAATCTTAACGGTCTAAACTTTATTAATGAAATTGAAAAAATTGGTAATTACTACAAATTACATCCACTAATTCTGGAAGATATTGTAAATACTACTCAGCGTCCTAAAATAGACGAGTATAATGACTATATATTTATTGTCTTAAAAATGATGTACTACGATGAAACCGAAAACATCGTTGCAGAGCAAGTTAGCTTTGTACTGGGTAAAAATTACGTACTAACCTTTCAGGAAGCCGAAGGCGATGTTTTTGATAACGTTAGAGAACGAATACGCACTAAAAAAGGACGCGTTCGTGTACATGAATCGGATTATCTATTATATGCCTTAATAGACGCCATAGTTGATAATTATTATGCAATCATTGAGACTATGGGTAATAAAATTGAGGATTTAGAGGACGATCTATTTACAGGCTTAACTCAAGAAGAAATTTCACAACAAATACAAAACCTGAAAAGAGAAATTCTAAAAATAAGACGTGCTATTTTCCCACTTCGTGAAATAATCAATCGACTTGAAAAAAGTGAAAATGGATTAATTGACGAAAAAACCACACACTTTTTTAGAGACGTTTACGACCATGTTATACAAGTCACAGAAACCATAGACATTTACCGTGAAATGATTTGGAGTTTAATGGATATGTATATGACAACCATTAGCAACAAAATGAATGAAGTCATGAAAGTATTAACCATTATTGCTACCATATTTATACCATTAACCTTTATTGCTGGTATCTATGGGATGAATTTTGTAAACATGCCAGAACTACACTATAAATACGGTTATCATATTGTTTGGATTGTGATGATTGTAATATTTGTTGGAATGCTTATTTACTTTAAACGTAAAAAATGGCTGTAAACAAGTAAGCAGTAAAATACTCCATTGAGTTGGTTTAATTAAACTTCTACTTCGGGCAAAGTCTGAAATATAAAAATCAAAGTATAGTTTTTACTAGTATTGCATCATTATCAATTTTTTTCTCTCTTTTACAAGTCCAATCACAATAAAATATTGAGATAATGCATAAAATAACATAATTGTATACTGGTTGTAAGCTATAGTTTCGCTGTAAAACTCTTTTAAAAGCGTAATACTATCAGAAAACATAGAAAACACAACTCCAATTAAAACTAAAAAATAACTAATATTATTTACTTCAGAACGTCTTAAAAAAGCAAACTGTGCAGTTAACATAACAATAAATAAATAAATTAAAACTGGAATAAAATAGCTATTAAGATTGTCATAAATAATCATCATAACTACACTCATATATGAAAAGCAAAACAAAAGAAAAGGTAATAATTTTAATGTATTAAAATCTTTCTTATGAGAAAATCTAATACTATATAATATCTTTCCAATTCCAAAAAAAATAACACCTAAAACAAAAAAATATCTATTTATATTTCCTGCAATAATTAACTCATCACCAATTAAAAAACTACAGATTGCTAATACAATTAATCTAATATTTCGTTGGCTTGTATCATTATTATTTAAAATAAAATAATACAATAGCGCAATAATCAAAGCTCCCTTTGTAATGTACCTTAATAGGCTATGCAAAAAAAACACTTTTACGTAAGCATCTACCGCAAACAGAAAAAAGTAAAATAGGGTGAAGTATGTTAAGTTTTTAAATATAGATTTCATATGATTTGGGAAAAATATGAATACAATAATAACATAATTATTTTTAACTTACTAACAACTTGCCATTTACGACTTGAGATTTTCATTATTAATGACCATTCATAAAGTTAAAGAAATCTAAAAAACTAGTATTCCTATTCCTATTGTTTATATTTGAAAGACTTTCAAATTATTAAACACAACCATGCAAAAAATAATTGCTTCTCTCCTATTTATATGTTGCTTTACAGTAAGTTTACAAGCACAACAACCAGAAAAATTAAATGCGTCAGAGATACATCAAGCTATAAAAAAACTTAATTTTTTAGGTTCGGTTTTATACATAGCTGCGCATCCAGATGACGAAAACACACGTTTAATAAGCTACATGTCTAACCATGTAAAAGCACGGACAGCCTATTTGTCGTTAACACGTGGAGATGGTGGTCAAAACTTAATTGGTCCAGAATTAAGAGAACTTTTAGGCGTAATTCGTACTCAAGAATTACTAGCTGCAAGACGCACAGATGGTGGTGAGCAACGCTTTACTAGAGCAAACGATTTTGGCTACTCTAAACATCCAGACGAGACTTTAGACATATGGAATAAAGATGAAGTACTTAGTGATGTGGTATTAGCTATTAGACAATTTAAACCAGATATTATTATTAACAGATTTAATCACAGAACTCCAGGTACGACTCATGGTCATCATACCAGTTCTGCAATGCTAAGTTTGGAAGCATACGATTTGGCTAACGATAAAAATGCTTATCCAGAACAAGTAAAACAATATGGAACTTGGCAACCAAAACGTGGTTTTTTTAATACCTCATGGTGGTTTTATGGTAGTCGAGAAAAATTTGAAGAAGCCGACAAAACCAACTTACTTAATTTTGATGTTGGTGTGTACTATCCTGCTTTAGGATTGTCCAATAACGAAATTGCATCACTAGCTAGTAGCAAACATTTATGTCAAGGCTTTGGAAGGTTAACAACCAGAGGTAGTCAAACAGAATGGGTAGAATTGATTAAAGGCGATTTACCTAAAGACAAATCCAACTTGTTTGATGGTATTAACACGACTTGGACACGAGTTAAAGGTGGAGATAAAATTGAATCTATTTTAAAAACAGTTCAAAAGAATTTTAATTTTGAAAACCCTTCTATTCATTTAAATGATTTGTTAAAAGCTAGAACACTCATTCAAAATCTTGAAGATAATCACTGGAAAACCATAAAAACTAAAGAAATAGACCGTATTATTGAAGCTTGTGCAGGATTATATATCGAAGCTTCAGCTAATACACCAAACAGCAGTACCAATCAAACTATAGACATAACTATTGAAGCACTAAACAGAAGTGATGCCTCTATTAGGCTAGACAGTTATTCCATAATTAATAAAGGTGTTAGTATGTCCTCAGGAATGCTATTAAAACCTAACGAAAAAGAACAGATTAAAGAAAGTGTAACCATCCCAACCTATCTTAAACCAACAACTCCATATTGGTTAAACCAAAAAGGAAATTTAGGGATGTACAATGTTGAAGATAAAAGCTTAATAGGTAAACCTGAAACACCTCGTGCTATTACTATTGATTTTAATTTAAACATCAATGGGTTTTCTTATAAAACCACTAAGGATTTAATTTATCGTTATTCTAAACCAGATAAAGGTGAATTATATAGACCGTTTGAGATTATTCCAGAAGCTTCAGCTAAAATTGCAGAAAAAGTAATCATTTTTGAAACAGACCAACAAAAGGATATTCCTGTTATTGTTAAAGCAGGACGTGATAATTTGGAAGGTTTCGTACAAATAGCACACCCAAATGGATGGTCCGTATATCCTGAAAAACAAAAGTTTTTAATTGCTAATAAAGGTCAAGAACAAACATTAATTTTTACTGTAATACCTCCTAAAAACCAAAACGAAGGTCTTATGACACCAATGGTGCATGTTGGTGATCAAATTTATACTAGAGAGTTGGTAGAGATAGATTATAATCATATTCCGTTTCAAACTGTAGCGTTACCTAGCGAGAGTAAAGTCGTGCGTTTAGATATTAAAAAACGTGGTGAAAACATCGCTTATATTGAAGGTGCAGGAGACGTAGTACCAGAAAGTTTAAGACAAATTGGTTACAACGTGCTAGTGTTAAAACCTGAAGATATCACTACTGAAAGATTAAGTGCTTTTGATGCAGTCGTTGTTGGGATTAGAGCCTATAATATTGTGGAAGACTTAAAATTTAAACAAGATATTTTATTTGATTTTGTAGAAAAAGGAGGAAATATGATTGTGCAATACAATACTAGTCGAAGGATTAAAGTAGATAATATTGCACCTTATAGTTTAAAATTATCTAGAGATCGAGTAACTGATGAACAGGCTGAAGTCACCTTACTAAATCCTAAACACGAGTTGCTTAACTTTCCAAATACAATTACTTCTCAAGATTTTGAAGGTTGGACACAAGAACGTGGGCTGTATTTTCCAGACGAATGGGCTCCAGAATTTACACCAATTTTATCCATGAATGATTCAGGTGAAACACCAAAAACAGGAAGTTTGTTAGTAGCAAAACACGGAAAAGGACATTATATCTATACAGGACTTAGCTTTTTTAGAGAATTTCCTGCTGGTGTGTCTGGTGCTTACAGACTATTTGCTAATATGTTAAGTATTGGTAAAGACCATTTAAATACTGATACTGGATTAAAAAACTAAAACATGCAAGACCAACCAAAATACCAATGGAAATCTCTGTACACAGTGCTTTTAGTGGCTAATGCTTTATACATTTTAGCTTTTTACTTTATCACTAAACTGTTCTAAATTATGCAAACATTAGATTGGATTGTCTTATTAGGAACATTATTTACAATAGTTATTTATGGTACATACCAAACTAGAGGAAGTAAAAACGTACAAGATTATTTAAAAGGTGGTAACACAAGCAAATGGTGGACTATTGGCTTATCGGTTATGGCTACTCAAGCTAGTGCCATTACCTTTTTAAGCACACCTGGACAAGCATTCCATTCTGGAATGGGATTTGTCCAATTTTATTTTGGATTACCTATTGCTATGATTGTGATTTGCATGGTTTTTATCCCATTATATCATAGATTAAAAGTCTATACTGCTTACGAGTTTTTAGAAAATCGGTTTGACCGAAAAACCAGATCGTTAACTGCTATTCTCTTTTTAATACAACGTGGATTGGCTGCAGGAATTACCATTTTTGCTCCAGCAATTATCTTGTCTGCTGTATTAGGTTGGAACTTATTAGTACTTAATATTTTAATTGGTGTTTTAGTGATAATATACACAGTGTCTGGTGGTACAAAAGCAGTCAATGTGACTCAAAAACATCAAATGATTGTGATTTTTACAGGAATGATTATTGCTTTCATTTTAATATTAAATCATTTACCAGACGATATCACATTCAAAAAAGCACTAGATATTGCAGGTGCTAGTGGTAAAATGGAAGTGCTAGATTTTTCTTTTGACTTAGACAATAGATATACAGTTTGGACAGGATTAATTGGTGGTACATTTTTAATGCTCTCTTACTTTGGGACTGACCAAAGTCAAGTACAACGCTATTTATCAGGTAAATCTGTTAAAGAAATGCGTTTAGGGTTGATTTTTAACGGATTGTTAAAAGTGCCTATGCAATTTTTTATCCTGTTAGTTGGTGTTATGGTGTTTGTGTTTTACCAATTTAATGAAGCACCAATTAACTTTAATCCTACAGCTACAGAAGTAGTATTAAATTCTGATTATGCAGACGAATATAAAGCACTGCAAATTAAACAACAGGAAGTGTTTGACCTTAAAAAAGCAGCTATAACCGAATTTGCTAATGCTAATGGAACTGTTAACCAAGAATTAATTGCAGATTACAATGCACAAAGTGACACATTAAGAGCAAACGCAAGAGCACTAATTGTAAAAGCAGGAGATGCTAAAAACTTAAAGGTTGAGGATAACGATAAGGACTACGTGTTTATCCATTTTATACTTAATAATTTGCCTAAAGGGTTAATTGGACTATTGTTAGCAGTTATTTTAAGCGCAGCCATGTCTAGTACTGCATCAGAACTAAACGCACTTGCTAGTACAACAACTATCGATTTATACAAACACAGAGTAGGCCCAAAAACAGAATCTGAAATGGTTAAAGCCTCAAAAGGATTTACGTTACTTTGGGGAATTATTGCAATTGGTGTCGCCTGTGTTGCTAATCTAGCTGAAAATTTAATTCAATTAGTTAATATAATAGGTTCTATTTTTTATGGAAATGTGTTAGGGATTTTCTTATTAGCATTTTTCTTTAAATACATCAAAGCCAATGCAGTCTTTATTGCTGCACTAATCACTCAAGTATTAGTGATTGGATTATTTTTCTTAAATGAATATGGTTTTATAAATCTTCCATTTTTATGGTTAAATTTTGTAGGTTGTGTGATAGTTATAATAATTGCTTTTGTATTACAAACCCTAATGAAAAATGAAGATATAGAAACTTCTTGAAATGAAACTATTTAAAATTCTTGTTTTAGTATTATTAATTTTTTCATGTCAAGATGATTATAAAATAATTAGTGAATCGGACTTAAAAAAACTTACTATTCAAGATACCTTAGTAAATAACCCAAGTCATTTAATAATGACAGTAGGGAAATCGGAGTCTGACGAATTCCCTAAACTACTTTTAAAAAAAAGACATATGTATATGTTTGATAGAGATTTTGAAGTAGCAAATGATTCTACAATTATTTCTTATTATTCAGCTTTTTTAATTGATAGTGATGGTGCGTTTCGTAAAAATGGAATTTGGTTATATGCACAATTTAAGAACGAAGGTGTTTTTCCTTTTAATTCAAATAGTATAATATATAGTGTAGATTCTATCCCAAAAAACTGGAATACAAAACGACCAACTACAGAAGGAATATACTTTTATGAAAATGATTCGCTACAATTACTTTCTAAAGAACAGTCAGAAGAAAAGTTTAAAGAAAAACGAAAAAATGGATTTTATTTTATACCAAATAAAGGAAGACTATTTGATAAAATAAATGTCAATGATTTAGAGTAAAACGCATTTACAATTACAATTAATAAGAATACTAATCATTCTTAGAGTTTTTCTCCTCAATCCATTTACTCATATACTTTGTACTTTGCATAGTTTGATGCATCAAGATTTGACCTAAAAAGTGTTGCTGTCTATGGTTATTTAATCCTGTTTGAAGTAGCTCTAATTTGTATAACACATCTTTAGTATAGATAGCCTTATCGTAAAGTGTGTTAATAATCATAAAACCATTTTTTTGCTTACCATTCCAGTATATTTTATTGGAGTATAGCTCTACTGCTTGCTTAGCAAATGCTTTAGCATCGTCTTCAATAAATGCATTAGTATCTTTTAAGGTACCATACATACCTTCTGCTCCAATAGTTGTAGTAATACAAGGCGTACCATTTATCATGGCATCAATCAGTTTACCTTTTAATCCTGCTCCAAAACGTAAAGGTGCTAAACATACTTTAGCCTCTTTCATCACTTGGTTAACATCTTCTGCAAAGCCTTTAATTAAAAAGCCATCTTTATCGCTATGCAATTGTGTTGCTTTATCAGACACATAGGACCCGTAAATATGCATTTCTGCTTTAGGTAATTCTTTTTTTATGAGTGGCCAAATCTCTTCTTTTAAAAATAAAACTGCATCAAAATTAGGCTCGTGCATAAAGTTACCTATGGTAATAAAATCGTTACGGTCTTTAAACTTTGGACTGTTGCGCTGTGCTTCTGGAGAAATTGGGTCTAATAAAAACGGAAGGTAATACAACAAGTGTTCATCTACTTTAAATTGATTAACTAATATTTCTATCTCTACTTGAGATATCATTAATGTTAAATCGCATCTCAAAATACTTGCAATTTCACGTTTTGCTGTGTCGTTTTGCAAATAATTTTTATCAAAAAACGCTTGATCTTTTAAGGCTTGTTGACGTCCTTTGCGTAAACTGTGCAAATCTTCTGTATCCAATACTCTTAAAGCATTAGGACAATGCTCTGCCACACGCCATCCAAATTGCTCTTCAACCATAAAACGGTCAAACAACACAATGTTTGGATTTAATGTTTTAATAAAAGAATCAAAACTACTATCGTTTAAAACAATGTGTTCTGTTTTAACACCAATACTTGATAAATCGAATGCGTTTTCTGTTTTAGCGCAGGCAGATGCAAATGTAATATCATAATTACCTGTCTGAAACACGTCTATTAATTGCATCATTCTGTAGCCAGCAGCAGAACTTTTAGGTTCTGGCCATACAAAGCCAATAATGAGGAGTTTTTGACTCAAAAGAGGGATTATTTTTGGATTAATAATTTAATTTTATTCTGCTCTAGGCGCTAATGCGTAATCAGCTCTAACCTGTCCAACCCAATCCACAATAGCTTGTATCTGTGCATCTGTTAGATTGGCATCTCCATGGGTCCAAGTATAACTTGGTAGAGGCATTTTTTTGTCAACTACTTCTTCTGCAATTTCTTCAAACTTATGGTCTTTTCGCTTTACAGAATAATCAGCCCATTTAGAAAAATTTAAATGCTTTTTACCATCTTCTACATGACCAGCTAACCAATAATTAACTGGAGTTATCTTATTATACCAAGGGTATTTTGTTTGACTACTATGACAATCAAAACAGGTTGATTTTAAAATAGTTTTCACCTCATCTGAAGGCGTTGTTTCAGCTAAAAATGCTGTCAAATCCTCTGTATTCCCTTCATTTTTTTCAGGTGAAAAAAATTGAGCAACAATAAAAACGATTAATAAAGCCAACCCTATTTTTTTAATTATTTTCATTTTAACTATTTTTAGATTTTAAAAATACTAAAATCTTTGACTTCTAACACGCTATATCAAGAATTAAATTACGTTAATCATTCGCGAGAAAAACGTTTGCATTATGCCAATCTTTTATTAGCAGATACTAGTTTAATTCCTAAGGTTTTAGATATTTTATTTATGGTAGATGATAAAATCTCTCCTCGTGCAGCATGGATTTTAGAATTTATGTGTGGCGAGAATCTAGAAGCTATCATTCCACATTTAGACCAATTTACAGAACATATGAATAAAGTTCATTTAGATTCTGCTGAAAGACCTGTCGCAAAAATTTGTGAATATCTTGCAAAAGCTTACTATGGAAAAGAGCCTTCAAAACTTAAACAGGCATTACTCCCTAAACATCATGAAAAAATTGTAGAACTCTGTTTTGATTATATGATTAATGATGTGAAAGTGGCACCTAAAGCTTATGGTATGAACACCTTATACCTATTTGGAAAAGATTATGATTGGATCTATCCAGAGTTGATTTTAATCTTAGAACGCGATTTTCATACACAAAGCGCAGCTTTTAAAGCTAGAGCAAGGCATATCTTGAAAAAAATCAAAAAAAAGTAGTCCATTTTGTTGAATTCTTAAAGCGGATTGTTTTAGTCTTCCCTTTAAAAAAACTATCTTTATGGCTTGTTAAAAAACAACCTTTTTATGTCTTTAAACCAACTAAATGCCATCTCACCAATTGATGGTCGTTACCGCAATAAAATTGAAAAACTGCAAGCCTTTTTCTCTGAAGAAGCACTTATTAAATATCGTGTTTTAGTAGAAATTGAATACTTTATTGCATTATGCGAAATCCCTTTACCTCAGCTAAAAGGTGTAGATAACAGTAAATTTGAAGACTTACGAGACATTTACCAATCGTTTACATCTAAAAACGCACAAGCCATCAAAGACATTGAGAAAGTAACCAACCATGATGTTAAAGCAGTTGAGTATTTTATTAAAGAACAATTTGATGCTTTAGGTTTAAGTGACTATAAAGAATTTATCCACTTTGGATTAACCTCTCAGGATATAAATAACACTGCAATTCCTTTAAGCATCAAGGATGCCATGAATGATATTTATGTCCCAGAATATTTTAATATTTTAAAAGAATTAAAGCGTCTTGCAGAAGAATGGAAAGATATCCCAATGTTGGCCAGAACCCATGGTCAACCAGCATCTCCAACCAGATTAGGTAAAGAGATTGAAGTCTTTGTTGTAAGACTTGAAGAGCAATTTAATTTATTAAATGATATACCAAGTGCTGCAAAATTTGGTGGTGCTACAGGAAATTTTAATGCTCATAAAGTAGCCTATCCAAATATTGATTGGAAAACGTTTGGAAGCACTTTTGTACAAGAACAATTGGGATTGCAACACTCCTTTCCTACTACACAAATAGAACATTATGACCATATGGCTGCGTTATTTGATTGCTTAAAACGCATTAATACCATTATTATAGATTTAGATAGAGACATATGGACCTATGTGTCCATGGATTATTTTAAACAAAAAATTAAAAAAGGTGAAGTTGGTAGTAGTGCCATGCCACACAAAGTTAACCCAATAGATTTTGAAAACTCGGAAGGTAATTTAGGTCTAGCTAATGCTATCTTTGAACATTTATCTGCTAAATTACCAATATCGAGATTACAACGTGACTTAACTGATAGTACAGTACTGCGTAATGTTGGTGTCCCTTTTGGACATACTTTGATTGGTTTTAAATCTACACAAAAAGGTTTAGGTAAGTTATTACTAAATGAAACCAAATTTGAACAAGATTTAGACAATAATTGGGCAGTAGTCGCAGAAGCCATACAAACCATTTTAAGACGTGAAGCTTATCCAAATCCATATGAAGCCTTAAAAGGATTAACAAGAACCAACGAAGCAATTAATAAAACGTCTATTTCAAATTTTATTGATACCTTAGAGGTTAGTGATGCTATTAAAACCGAATTAAAAGCTATATCACCTAGTAATTATACAGGAATTTAAATATGTTTAACGATAATACAGCAATAGCACTTTGTGGTATAACCTTGCTTCTCTTTTTTATAGGAGGTGTGACAGGGTTTTTAAGTAATCCATATTACATAGGGTTTGTTGTTATTATTTATGTTATCATTATTGTCAATCTTTTTATGAATAAAAGTCCAGACGTTAATGACAACGACAATTTGTAAGAAAAATTCAAAAAATAAAAAAAGGCTTATCCATTGGATAAGCCTTTAACATTCACATTAAACTATAGATTATTATTTAAAAAAATCCATAAGATTATTAAGTTGTCCTTGATCAACATCTGCATTTTGCAGTTTATTAGTCAATTTAATCAACTCTTCGGGTTTCATGTCATCACCTAAAACTCTAATAACAGTAAAACCCACTTCTTTTGAGCTTGCAAGTACTAAAAACTCGTCAACAGTATCGTTATCACCAATAGTGCTTATTTTGACGTTAACACCATTGTCTTTAAACTCCATCAACTCTTCATACTTTTTATTATTTAAAACCGTTTTAGCTTTATTTAATTCAAGCTGATACTTATCTTTATTCTTGTCGTTAACTCTGTAAGCTAAAATATCTAATTTTCTAATGGACTCGTAAGCATCTTTCTCTTCTTCTGTTAGATTAGCATTAGAAAAATCAACTAGCTTTGCGGATACATCAAACGAGGTAAACTCAGGTAATTCTTGATGGTCTACAAAATAAGTTTGTATAGAGTTTTCGTCTTTACAACTCACTAAAACAAGTGATAAGCAAAACAGTGTGAAAACAAATTTAATTGACATTTTCATAATGCTTATTTTTTGCTTTTCTTCTCTAATTCCTCTCCACCTGGAAGATTCATTTTTTGAGTCAATTTAGAAATCTGATTTAAGTCGATGTCTCCAGTTAAAGAAATAACAACGGTTTCAATAGAGCGATTTTCACCATTTATTTTAATTTCAGAATCTTTCATTACAGCATCCAAGCCATTAATAAACATTAGTAACTCGCTAATATGGTCATCGTCTTTACCTTGCTTTACATAAAACTTCATGACCACGCCATTATCTTTAACCTCCATTAATTCTTCTAAAGATGCAGTACGTGATGTTACCCATTTTGTAATATCTTTAGCTATGGTTTTATCGTCTGTAGCCATAGTTTTAAAACTGGTAATACTATTTACCATATCTAAATAGGCTTTAGCTTCAGGATCATCTGTATCAATATCCATTTTAGCTAACATTTGAAACATTTTAGGTTTTATAGAGACGTAGGTAACATTGTCATCATCACTATATTTTTCAAATATATCTTGAGCCATAGCGGTTAAAGGCAACATTAAAATTGCCATTACTAATAGTATTGCTTGTTTTTTCATTGTATTAATATTTAAAGTTTTCATTGTCTTATTGTTTTATTGGTTATTAATTTTTAAAATTCGGCCAATTGGGTTTTCCATTTCTTTTAAATAGTCAACATGCATGCCAGCTTTGTTCATGACTCCTAAATAATTAACTTGAGCAGTCCCTTTATTAAGTGTTTTAGACACCAACTCTAGGTAAGATTTTGCCTGATTGTAAGCCAATCGATCTGCTTCTGTAATGTCATTGTCTTTAGAAGGTAAATTAAAATATATACCAACCATTAAAACTGCTACAGCTGCGACGCTTAACCACCTGAAATTAAATGACTTTTTAGTGTTTAGTGGCACGTCTTTAGTAAAAGTCTCTTGTTGGTTTACCAAAAAATATCCAAAAATAGCTTTGTAATGCTCTAAATGTGGTGCTACAGTATCTTGCGAAAAATAGTCTTTTAACTGTGCTTCTTCTTTTAGAGTGGTTTCTCCGTTTTCGTACTTTTCTAGTAAGTCTTCTATATTATTTAACACCATAATTATGTGTTTTAGTTAATTTTTCTCTTATTACTTTTCTTGCTCTTGATAATGCGACTCTAACAGCTGTAGGATTCATGTCTAACATTTTTGCTATTTCATCAAAATTATACTGTTCAATATCTCTTAATTGAACAACCAATTTTTGTTGTTCTGGTAACTCTTCAATGATTTTAGCTACCCATTGCATACTATCATTTAATTCTACTTGCTTTTGTAATGCGACGTTGTGGTCTTTATAATTACTATGTACAATTTTTAAATTTTGAGATTGTTTAGATTTTAACTTATCCAAACAAAAGTTTTTAGTCATAGTCATAGAAAACGCTTCAACGTTTTTATAATTTTCTATTTTACTCTTATTATTCCATAATTTTAATAATACTTCTTGCGTCGCATCTTCTGCTTCTTCACGCGACACAAGTAATCGCTTCGCTAAACGAAAGACCTTATCTTTAAAAGGCATTACAATGTTTAAAAACTCCGACTGTGTCATTTTGGTTTGTTGGTTTCTATTACGACGAGCAACTATTAAATTTGTTACAATTTATTTTCAATATAGAATAAAGTAAGTACTTTTATTAAAAAAAATTCTTTTAGCTTATGAAAAAGACATGGATATACACC
This sequence comes from Olleya sp. YS, assembly GCF_029760915.1. Classification (NCBI taxonomy): domain Bacteria; kingdom Pseudomonadati; phylum Bacteroidota; class Flavobacteriia; order Flavobacteriales; family Flavobacteriaceae; genus Olleya; species Olleya sp. YS. The sequence continues at coordinate 131,273 of NZ_CP121685.1, forward strand.
ATCCTGCTTGTAGTTTCTGTAACTTTTACCAGTTGTTTTGAAGATATAGATGATAACGCTATTTCTGAAACCGATATCAAAGATTTTGTTTGGAAAGGTTTAAACCAATGGTACTTTTGGCAACAAACGGTAACAGATTTAACGGATGATAGATTTGCTAACAGTACTGAATACACGGACTTTTTAAATAGTTACGAATCACCTGATGCGCTTTTTGAAGCCTTATTATCTCCAGAAGACCGTTTTAGTTGGATTGTAGATGATTATTTTGCACTAAATAATACTCTAAATGGTGTCACTAAAAATAACGGAATGTCCTTTGGAGTTGGTACAATAACTGTTGCATCACAGACTACTTTTGGAGGTATTGTTCAATATATATTACCTAATACCAGTGCATCTGATAGTATATTAGAGCGAGGAGATATTTTCTTAACTGTTAATGGTACACAACTTACACAGAATAACTACTTAAGTTTATTGTTTTCTAGTAGTGATACTTATACTATAGGTTTAGCAGAGATTGACGCTAACGACAATTTAGTATTGACAGGAGAAACAGTAACACTTACTAAACAAGTGTATGAAGAAAACCCAATATTTATTGCCAATACATTTACTGTAGATGGTATTAAGGTTGGTTATTTAATGTATAACCGTTTTACTAGTAATTACGACCAACAACTTAATGATGTTTTTGCTAACTTTTTTGCTGAAGGTGTGCAAGACTTAGTAGTTGACCTTAGATATAATCCTGGTGGTAGCGTAAATTCCGCAATACACTTAGCAAGTATGATTGCTGGAGAACCAGCAACTGCTTTATTTTTAAGACAGCGTTGGAATGATAAAATACAAGCAGTATTTACTGAAGAAGAAGTTAGTAGATATTTTGCAAATCAATTACCAGATGGAACAACAATTAATAGTCTAAATTTAAATAAAGTTTACATCTTAGCGCAACAGTCCTCTGCATCTGCTAGCGAGTTGCTTATTAATGGATTAGAACCCTATGTTAGTGAATTAATCCATATTGGTAATACTACAAGAGGTAAAAATGAATTTTCGATTACATTGTATGACAATCCAGATTGTTCTTATTTAAATATTAGTGGTTGTTCTGGCGGTATTAATCCAAACCACACTTGGGCTATGCAACCTTTAGTTGGTAAAAATGAAAATGCAAATGGTTTTTATCAATATGAAAATGGGCTAACTCCTGACTTTGAAGTATTGGAAGACATTGAAAACTTTGGTGTTTTAGGTGACCAAAACGAGCCACTTTTAGCTAGAGCCATTCAACACATTACTGGAAATGGTCGATTTGGTTTGGCTACTGAACCTAATGCATCATTTTATAACATAGACCATTCAAATTTCCATACACTAACAAAAGATAATATGTATTTGGAAACGGAAGATATTCCAACTCTTATAAAATAAAATTAAAAAAGCCTCTAAATTAATTAGAGGCTTATTTTAGATTATAAATTTAATTGAAACCCAAACTTAAAGTTTCGACCAAGGGTTGAAAATCTGTACAACTCTTCATAATCTTCATCAAAAAGGTTGTTAACACTAACAAACAAAGTCATTTTATTATTTAACACGTTATGGTTTAGTGATAAATTAACTAAACTGTAACTCTCTAACGTACGATTAGTTACAAAATCGTCTTCAAAAAAAGGAGATACTCTATCGCTATTAAATTGGTAGCTTATATTAGCATTAGTACTTTGGCAAATTTGATACCCTAAACTAGCATTTACTTTTTGTTTTGGAACTCTAAAAATAATATTATCTTGTCTTTCAGTAAACGTATAGTTTGCATTAAAATCTAATGAGGCTATAGGCTTGTAGCTTAACTCTACCTCTACGCCTTGTACTTTAAAGTCTTCATTTATATTTTGATATTCTCCAGCAAAGGTTACAAAATCTGTAGTCACATAATCAATGTAGTTATCTTGATTTCTATTAAAATATACAGCACTTAATCTCAGGTTATCATGTAATGCAAAACCTAATCCAGCTTCAATAGTTGTGTCTTCTTGTGCTTCAAGGTTGGCATTTCCAAAACCAGGTACAAACAATTGGTATAAACTTGGTGTGACATAAGCAGTACTATAAGATGCTAACAATTTTAATGAAGCATTCTCTTTTAATTTAAAAACGTACGATGGATTAATATTATAAACAATATTACTACCATATTCGCTATGATTATTTAATCGTAAACCTGCATTGAGATTAAAACCAAAATCTGTTAAATACGTCACACTAGCATAAGGATCAACTATTTGGTCATTTGCTTCGTCTGCCATGATTGGGCTAAATGGGCTTGGGTTATTCATTTCGTTTTTAACGACGTTTACACCTAAAACAGTATACAACTTATCGCTAAACGCATACTTATTAAACGCATCTACACTTAACGTTTTAGCATCAAAAGTTGCTGGAAAATCAGATTGAAACTCGCGATCTACTGTTGTTAAAGCTGCATTTACAGTTACGCTACCATTGTTGTAGCTATATTTAGGTGAAACAGAGACTCTAAGTTGTTCGTTTTTAGAGACATTGTTTTCGTCTATAAAAAAGAAACCACCATCATATTGTGTGTTATACTTATCGTGACTAAACATTGTATTCAGTACAAAATGTTCAGAAAAATCGTAACCAAGTTTGACATTGGTATTAATTTTAGAAAACCTGTCACTATCATTAGCTTCTGCACCTTCTATTTCTCTTACAGCAGATAAACCATCAGTAAATCTATTACTAAAATTAACCAAGTAATTAAAGTTATTTGCACGACCATTTATTCCAACAGAATTTGTAAAATCTTCAATAGCAAAGTTAGAATCGTTTGCAGCTTTGTTAGTACCTAAAAATGAAGAAAATGTAGCGTTTACTGAACCTTTTTTTGCTTTTTTTAAGGTAATATTTATTACAGCAGTACTGGCTCTATTACCATATAAAGCACTGGATGCACCTTTTAAAATTTCAATCTCTTCAATTTGACTTAATGATAATAATTGTAAATCAAAATTATTTTCAATTAGTGAGGCATCATTAACTGCAACACCATCTATCAAAACTAAAACCTGGCGGTTTTGTCCACCTCTAACACTAGTTGTCAATGGTTGTCCAGCTTGACTGTTGCTTCCTACAATATTAATTCCTGATTTGGTATTAATGATTTGTGCAACGGTTTTGTCTGCATGTTGCTGTAATTCTTCATCAGAAATTTTAACAACTGTTTTACCAGAATTTTCACGTTTTAACTCAAAACGCGAGTCTGTAATGGTGACTTCATCTAATAACGTCACACTTTGATTGTTGTCTTGCTCTTGTGCAAAAACAAAACTACTAGCTACAATACATAGCGTAGTCAGAACCTTTTTTTTGTTCATTTTTAATTACTAATTACTCGAGAATCGCATGGATTATCATACGTAAACTTTTATCCCGAAAGTTTGACTTATTTGTTTGAATTTGGCAGGTCTCCTGACTTGTTTTCTATTATTCTACCTTCCCAGCAAAAAGCCAGTGGTTTTAAGAGCAAATAATAGCCTTGTAAAAAGGAGTTCAATATGATTGAACATTAACTTACAGTTGCGGGAACAGTTCTGGATTTTAACCAGATTCCCTTTTAATCCATTCAAGTAAGCTTGAATGAAACCTAAATTCGGTGCAAATGTAACCTTATTTGTTTAATGTTATTTATAAAAGATTAAATAATCTTATTTTTGAAATTCTAAATCATTCATTTTGAAAAAGATTGTATTAATATGTATTACGCTAATACTAATGTCTTGTAAAGAAGATAAAGGTATGTCTGTACAACTTCCACCATTAGATAAAGTTCAAAAAACAAATATATATGCTGAAGGATTTACAATTTACAATTCTGGAAATTTTAAAGTTATAACGGTTAGCAATCCTTGGCCTAAAGCAGATAAAGATTATAAATACGTTTTAATATCCAGAGAAGAATTAGCAAAAACTAGTTTTATGAAAGGTGAATATGATGGTATAATCGTAACACCAATCCAAAAAATAGTCACGACATCCACTACACATCTTCCAGCTTTAGAACTATTAGGGGTTGAAAATTCTTTAGTCGGTTTTCCAGGAACAGACTATATTTCTTCAGAATCCATTAGAAAAAACATTGACCAAGGACAGGTTAGAGAATTAGGAAAAAATGAAGGATTAAACACTGAGGTTTTACTAGAATTAAAACCAGATGTAGTCGTTGGTTTTGGTATTGACGGAAATAACAAATCGTTAAATACTGTTCAAAAATCTGGGATTCCTGTAATTTTTAATGGAGATTGGGTAGAAAAATCCCCTTTAGCTAAAGCAGAATGGATTAAGTTTTTTGGAGTACTTTACAATAAAGAAAAAAAAGCTGATTCTATTTTTAAAACCATTGAAACCAATTATAACAAAGCAAAAGCACTTGCCAAACAAGTAACTAAACAACCCACAGTACTTAGTGGAGCCATGCATAAAGATGTCTGGTATTTACCTAACGGAACAAGTACAGAAGCACAGCTTTTAAAAGATGCTAATGTTAATTATTTGTATGCAGACACTACAGGAGAAGGTAGTTTAGCACTAAGCTTCGAGTCGGTTTTTGAAAAAGCCAAAACTACAGATATTTGGTTAAGTCCATCTTACTATACTACTATGGATGCGCTAAAAGAGGCTAACCAACATTACGCCCAATTTGATGCGTTTAAAAATAATAATATCTACACCTTTTCTAATACAACAGGTCAAACAGGTGGTGTCTTATATTATGAATTAGGTTTAGCAAGACCAGACTTAGTATTAAAAGACATCATTAAAATTTGTCATCCAGAATTATTAACAGATTACCAACCTTACTTTTTTAAACCCTTACAGTGATTAATACTAAATCCTATAACACTTCTTTTGTATTATTAGCAGTTTTGCTATTAGTATTATTTGTTGTTAATATTAGTTTAGGTTCTGTGTCAATCTCTTTAGATACTATTTTTAGTAGTTTTTTCACTAAAACAGATCAGTTATCTAATCACGAATATATTATACAAAATTACCGTTTACCCAAAGCCATAACAGCTATTTTAGTAGGTTCTGGTTTGGGGATTTCTGGGTTATTAATGCAAACGTTATTTCGTAATCCTTTAGCTGGTCCTTTTGTTTTAGGGATTACTTCTGGAGCTAGTCTTGGTGTTGCTTTAGTCATTTTAGGCAGTAGTATTTTTGGTGGGTTTTTAGCGACGTTTTTAGTCTCAAAATGGAGCTTAGTAATAGCTGCTAGTTTAGGTAGTTTTTTAGTCTTACTATTGGTGCTAATAGTGTCTTCTAAAGTTAGAGATACTATGGCTATTCTAATTATAGGATTAATGTTTGGTAGTATTACTGCAGCAATAGTAAGCGTACTCTCCTACTTTAGTAGTGCAGAACAATTACAACAATACATTTTTTGGGGATTTGGAAGTTTAGGCGATTTAGATTGGTCTGAAGTTAAAATTTTTGGGTTAATTTTTAGTATTGGTATCTTGTTTTGTATACTATCCATAAAAGGATTAAACACTTTGTTGTTAGGTGAAAATTATGCTAAAAGTTTAGGATTAAACATCAAACAAAGTCGATTGTTAATCATAATAGCAACAAGCCTTTTAGCAGGAACCATTACTGCATTTGCTGGACCTATCGCGTTTATCGGTTTAGCCATTCCACATGTGACACGTCAAGTGTTTAATACGTCCAACCATAAAGTATTATTACCAGCAGTATTTTTATTTGGCGCTATAATTATGCTTATTTGCGATAGTATAGCACAGTTACCAAATACGGATTATATGTTACCTATAAATGCTATTACTTCTTTATTTGGTGCTCCAATAGTGGTTTGGCTATTGGTAAGACAACGTAAAATGGTGTTTTAAAGTAGAAAAAAGATGAAAGAGATTAGAAAAGAGATATCTTACTATTTAATATTAAGCTTATTGGTTATTATTACGACATTAATTTCTTCATGTAAAGAAAATAACACTAGTGAAACTCTAAAAAATCATTTTACAGAGGATCAAATACAAGACTTCAACAAAATAAATAACTTCTTTATTTCTCAAGCATTAAATAATAATAAGTCAAATTATAAAAAAGAACTTCAGTTATTAATAGATGAGTTAATCAACAATGATATTATAGCATTAATTAAAAAAATAGATTTTAAAAAACAAAAGGAATTATATACGTTAATTTCTAAATCTTCATTTAATGAATTATGGGTTTTCTGTAAATCTTTCAGAAAAAAAAGAATCGAGAGCGAGAGTTTTATAAGTATTTGTCCAAACCATGAACTTAATAATTTCAAAAATTATCTAAAAGAACTTAGTAAAACTAATTCTTTTGCAGAAGTATGTTTAAAAAGTATGGAAGATAGTGGTGATTATCATATTGCTAGGTTTAGTAATTATTTATTTCAAAATATTAATTCTATAGATTTAAATAATTTTGATAATCAATTTATTATAGCTGTATATTTTTTATCACTAAATGATAATGAACAACGAAACGAAAAGTGGTCAGAAAAAAATAAAAATGAATAACAATAACCAACATACCATCCTAAAAACCAATAATCTAAACATAGGTTATTCCTCTAAAAGAGAGGACATTATTGTTGCTTCCAACATCAACATTTCATTACAAAAGGGAGAGTTAATCGGATTGGTTGGTGGTAATGGTATTGGCAAATCTACTTTATTAAGGACACTCACTAAGGTTCAACATCCTTTGCAAGGAACAATTATTTTAAACAATAAAGACATAAAAGATTACACAAATCTTGAATTAGCAAAAACACTAAGTCTGGTATTAACTGAACCATTAGCTTCAAAAAATCTAACCGTTTTTGAGGTTGTTGCATTAGGTAGACAACCCTATACTAATTGGGTTGGTAACTTATCAGATAATGATGTTTCAATTATCAATACTGCAATACTTCAAACTAATATTGAAGTATTGAAGCATAAAAAATGCTTCGAGCTTAGCGATGGTCAACTCCAAAAAGTTATGATAGCTCGTGCATTGGCACAAGATACTGACTTAATAATTTTAGACGAGCCTACGACGCATTTAGATATGTACCACAAGGCTTATATCCTAAAATTGTTACAAAAACTAACTAAAGAGACCAATAAAACCATCTTATTTTCTTCACATGAAATTGACTTAGCCATTCAATTATGTGACAGTATGATTGTGATGTCAAAGGATGGAATTGTAAGCAATGCGCCTTGTCAATTGATTGAAGAAGGTGCTTTCAACAATTTGTTCCCAAAAGATATGATTGTTTTTGATGACAAAACTGGGAGTTTTAGAGTTAGAAAATAATACTCTAACTTTTTGACTTACTACTTTCATCTTGCAACTTTATATTTATATATTTGATAAAATTCAATTGTTTTAAATGAACGACAATATCATACTTATTATTTCTATTGTAATAGCTGCAATTATTGGTGCTTATTTAGGTATACTAATTACAAAATTAAAAAGTAAAAGTCAGCAAAGTACTTTGGAGGAACGTCAAAATCAAATGGGATTGTCTATAGAATCACTTAAAAGAAACCTTGCAAAAACAGAATCTGAACGTGAAGATATAAGACGAGAAAAAGACTTTTTAAATGCAGAATTAGCCAGAAAAAATACTGAGTTTGAAAATCTACAACAACTCAACTTAAAACGTGATGAAGAGTTAGAATTACGTCAAGAACAACTTCGTAAAGATTTTGAATTATTAGCTACTAAAATTTTAGACGAAAAAACAGAGAAATTTACCCTTCAGAATAAAGAAAATATCAAAAACATCCTGAATCCACTACAAGAGAAAATTCAAATTTTCGAAAAAAAAGTGGATGATACACAAAAGGAAAGTATTAGCATGCATAGTGCTTTAAAAGAACAATTGTTAGGACTAAAAGATCTTAACCAACAAATGACTAAAGAAGCTACCAACTTAACCAGAGCCTTGAAAGGTGATAGCAAAATGCAAGGAAATTGGGGCGAATTGGTGCTGGAGCGTGTTCTAGAAAAATCTGGTTTAGAAAAAGACCGTGAATATTTTGTACAGCAAAACTTCACGCGCGAAGATGGTACAAGAGTATTACCAGATGTGGTATTACATTTACCAGATAACAAGAAAATGATTATTGATTCTAAAGTATCATTAACCGATTATGAGCGTTATGTCAATGCAGAAGACCATGACAGAGAGTTGTTTTTAAAAGCTCACATCAATTCTATCAGAAAACACGTCGAGCAACTTGCAGACAAAAACTATCAAGACTTATACGATATAGAAAGTCCAGATTTTGTTTTACTTTTTATACCTATAGAACCTGCGTTTGCAGTAGCCATCAATCAAGATAATTCTATATACAATAAAGCATTTGAAAAAAACATTGTCATAGTAACACCTGCTACACTTTTAGCCACTCTAAGAACGGTAGATAGCATGTGGAACAACGAAAAGCAACAACAAAACGCCATAGAAATTGCGCGTCAAGCTGGTGCATTATATGATAAATTCGAAGGCTTAGTAGCAGACTTGACTGGTGTTGGTAAAAAAATTGATGATGCTAAAAGAGACTATTCTTCAGCAATGAATAAATTAGTAGAGGGAAGAGGTAACTTAATAAGAAGCGTTGAGAAGATTAAAAAACTAGGTGCTAAAGCTAAAAAATCATTACCAGAGAGTATTATAAAACGTGCTGAATCTGAAGACTAAAACATAACAACATGATAAAATTTCTAGTAAAATCTCTAGTAGCAATATTATTAATAGTAATTGCATATTTCTGCTTTATTTATTTTGTAACTTATAGCGAAGGTGTAAGAGCTGGTGAGTTGGTAAAATTCAGTAAAAAAGGAGTCGTTTTTAAAACATGGGAAGGAGAAATTAGTCAAGGTGTGTCTGAAGCACAAATCTTTAAATTCTCTGTTGAAGGTAATGAAACACAAGTGATTGAAGATTTAAACAGATTACAAGGTCGTTTTGTAAAACTGACCTATTTTGAGCGTTATGCCTCTTTTTTTTGGTTAGGTGACACCAAATACTTTATTACTAAAGTAGAAGAAAAAGATAGAGAACCAAGAGGTAATTATTAATGAAAGAATCCACTCAAAACATAATATACAAATGGATGTTAAGAGCTAGGTATATTTATATATTTTTGGCTGGAGCTGGATTAGTATCTTTTGGTTTAGATACCTTAATTGAACCTGGAAAATTTAGTCAACGTGAGGAGTTAAATAATTTTATTACTATTGGTTCAATCTTATTTGGAATTATAATAATAATTATAGGTTTTCAAAGAAAAAAAGACATCGAATACTACATTCAACAACAAAAACTATGAGTAAGTCCTATATAAAAGTAGATGCATCCAGAATTAGTATTTCAGAATTAATGCTACCGTCCCACTCTAATTTTAGTGGAAAAATTCATGGTGGTTATATTTTAAACCTCATGGATCAAATTGCATTTGCTTGTGCTTCAAAACATTCTAAAACCTATTGTGTCACTGCAAGTGTCGATACAGTGGATTTTTTAAAACCTATTGAAGTTGGCGAGCTGGTGACTATGAAAGCTTCAGTTAATTTTGTTGGTAATACGTCTATGGTTGTGGGAATTCGTGTGGAAGCAGAAAATATACAGACTGGTATTATCAAGCATTGTAACTCGTCTTACTTTACTATGGTTGCAAAAGATGATCATGGACAATCTGTAGAAGTACCTGGACTTATTTTAAACGATAAAATTGAAGTGATACGTTTTTTAAAAGCGTTAAAACGTATTGAAACAAAACAACAACGTCAGTACGAATTTAACCACCAAGACTTTTCGCATATTGACTACCTACCTATCCTAAAATCTCACAAAGTTAGAATAGATTTACCTGATAATTATTAATTTCACTACTTAACGTGAAGTAATTTTCAAAAAAAAATTGTAAATTAGTTTCCAAGGAAATTAAAAATATCATGAAAAAGAAACTTCTTATACTCCTTGGTATTCTAGCAATTGGCGCAGTAATAGCCTATAACTACATCTATCAAGACCACAGAAACATTAGTGAAGAAACTGCTAAATACAATGTAACTGCATCAAACTTAGTTAAAGATTTTATTAAGGATGTCTCTACAACTCAAGATAAGTATTTAAACAAAACCATTGAAGTTACAGGTACAATAACAGCAAAGGATGCTAATTCTGTAACCTTAGATAACGCCATATTTTGCACGCTTTCTAATCCAACTAAAGTAGCATTAAATACAACAGTAACTGTAAAAGGACGCTGTATTGGGTTTGACGATTTATTAGAAGAAGTCAAACTAGACCAATGCACCATTATAAAATAACTACATGATGAAACAACTTTTATTACTAATCTTTTGCTTCCCTTTTTTTAGTTTAGCTCAGGATGATTTATTAAATGAAATTGATACAGAAGTTACAGACAATTATGCTACAGCCACATTCAAAGGTTTAAAAATTGTCAATTTTGAATCGACTAAACTAGTTGCAGATAAAGAATTTACTTTTGTTGTAGCGCATCGATTTGGGAGTCTAAAAAATGGATTAGATACTTTTTTCGGTTTAGATGATGCAGTCACACGATTAAATTTTATTTACGGTTTAAGTGATGCTATTAATATTAGTGTGTCTAGAAGTAGCTTTCAAAAAATATATGAAAGCGCTATAAAATATAGATTAGCTCAACAACAAGACAATGGATTTCCGTTTACAATTGTTGGATACAATTCTATTTTAATCAATACAGCTTTAGACAAAGCAAATTATCCAAAACTAGAATTTAAAGACAGAATGGGTTATACTGCTCAATTATTAATAGCTAGAAAAGTTAGCACAAACTTGTCTTTAGAATTGGCACCAACTTTGTTTCATGATAATTTTGTATTAGACAACAATCAAGACAATACACAATTTGCTTTAGGAATGGGAACACGTTATAAACTAGGTAAACGTTGGAGTTTAAATGCTGATTATGGTTGGCATTTAAATAGATCCAGTACTTCTCCTTTTAAAAATCCACTATCTATTGGTATAGATTTAGAAACAGGTGGGCACGTCTTCCAAATGCATTTTACCAATGCACAAGCAATGAATACTAATGGTTTTTTAGGTCAAGCAACAGGAGATTGGAGCGATGGCGATATTTACTTTGGGTTTAACTTAAGCAGACGATTTTAAAACATTTTAACATGAAAAAGATAACCTTAATAATAACTTTTGTAAGTCTAACTATTTTTAGTTGCTCTAATAATAGTGAAGACGATTTAATTGACACTACACCTATTCCAGAAGGGCAAAAAGTAACTTACACAGCAGATATTAAATCTATTATGGATAACAATTGTACTAGTTGTCATAGTAACCCTCCAGTTAATGGTGCACCAAACAGTTTAATGACTTTTCAAGACGTTTCTAATCAGGCAAATACTGTATTAAACCGTATTTCATTACAATCTGGTGAAGGTGGAGCAATGCCTTTAGGTGCTCCAAGACTACCACAAGCTTCTATTGATTTATTTCAACAATGGATTGATGATGGTTTATTAGAAAATTAATTGGCAAGCTATTTGCAATAATTAAAAAAACTAGAAAAAAATGAAAATAGTATTAACGTTTATAATGGCTTGTTTTTTAAGTATATCAAGCATTGCTCAAGATAAGTATTTGACCAAAACAGGTGAAATTACTTTTGAAGCCTCAGTTCCTTCTTTTGAAGAAGTTAAAGCCAAAAACCAAGCTACGACCGTTATCTTAAATACTGAAAATGGCGAATTTGCTGCATTGGTTTTTGTAAAAGCATTCAGGTTTAAAAATGCTTTAATGGAAGAGCATTTTAATGAAAATTATGCCGAATCTGACACCTATCCAAAAGCTAATTTTAAAGGTAAAATTAGTGGCTTTGATTTTGAAACATTAGATAATACTAATAAAGAAATGTTATACTCAGGTACTTTAGAGTTTCATGGTAAAACTAAAACTTTAAAAGATTTACCTATAAGTGTATCTAAAAATGAAGAAGGTCAAATAGTCTTATCAGGAACTTTTAGTGTTAACGTTGACGATTTTAATATTGAAATACCTAAAGTGGTAAGCAATAAATTATCTAAAACAGTAGACGTTGCCTTTAACTTTATATTAAAAAAGAAATAGTTTTATGATATAAAAAAGCCTTAACAGATTTGTTAAGGCTTTTTTATTTCTACTAAATTAAAGTAAGTCTAAATTTTCACAAATCGCTTGGTTACAGACTTGCCATCTTTAAGTGATGATATCTTCATTAAATACACACCATCATTCCATGCAGAGATTGATAAACTTGTATTTAATTGATTAATTGTTTGTAACAACACTCTCTTTCCTAACACATCGTAAACTTCAATTGTTAAACCGTCTTCAAATTGAGTTGGCACCTCTATATTTAAAGTTGTAGATGCTGGATTAGGGTAAATTTGTATAGATGTTAACGTATCTTCAAACGTAGGAACACTTAATGTTGTAGATGCCATTGTTGCATTTCTACCACCAGAATGATAAGCTAAAGCATTTTCAGAATTTGCTCCACCTTTAGCCCAAACAATTACAAAATTGTCATCACTAGCTGGAAACACAAAGTCGTTACTGTCGCCAGTATCTCTCGCTCGAGTACCTACTATAGTTCTAACAGATCCAGAAACAGTATTAGAGCTTACTGACCAATTTTGAGTTGCATCAGTATTTGGTGTACCATTACCTGATGGCATAAACCTATCAGATAGTGAATTACTAACGTAAATGACAGTATCATCTCCGCTAAACTGTCCCATTGAACCTCCTCCAGAGTAATTAGTATTTGTCAAAGCTACACCTAACCATCTGTTACTTGGACCTATCATGGTCATAGTAACAGTACTAGAAGTAATATCAAACTGTACAGTAAAATCTGAGTCTAAGGTCACTGTTCCAGTACTCCAAGTTTGCGCAAACGCAAATGGAGCTGTTATTAAAAAAAGTAATAAAGTAATTTTTCTCATAGTCAATCTATTTAATGTTTAATAATTCATTTAACTTTTCATCTTTGTAGCTAATAGCAAAATCTAAAGCAGATTTATTTGCATTATTTTCAATATTAAAATCAGCATCAGCGTCTACAAGTAATTTTATAATATCATATTTTTTAAACAATACGGCATAATGCATTGCAGTTCCACCTTGTGTATCTTGAATATTTGGGTTAGCGTTATGCTGTAACAATATAGCTACTATTTTATCATAACCTTTGTATACAGCTGCCATTAAAGGCGTACCATAATTACTATTACCATTAATATCATCAACTTTTCCCGCTAAAAAATTGGCAATTACTTCATTCCCATTATAACAGGCTAAAGTTAATGGTGTATAGCCTTGATCATTTTTTTGATTTATAGATTGCTTGTCTTGCTTATATATGGCCTCAATGTCTTCTAGAGTTCCATTTCTACTTATTTCAAAAATATCTGATTGTGCAAAACTCAAAAATGAACACATTAACAATGTGCTAAGCAATAATGCTTTAGCGAGATTTGTAATAGAAAAAAAAGCAATTTTCAGTATCATAAGGTACTTTCCTAGGTAATTATCTATAGTAAATTTAGCATTTTTTTTAATAAAAACCGCATTTTAAACCAATTAGCTTAAGTTAAAAAAACAAAAAAAGCTCCAAATTGGAGCTTTTATTATGTTTGTGAATGTTATGTTATTTACTTAAATACATTTTACGTCTTGAATATAAATCGTAAAATTCGTCTTCTTTAAGACTTTCTATAAATAAGATACTTTCTCCTGTAGATTTCATTTCTGGGCCTAAAGTTTTATCTACATTAGGAAATTTATTAAATGAAAATACAGGCTGTTTTATTGCGTATCCTTTTAACTGAGGATTAAATTTAAAATCAGTTACTTTATTTTGACCTAGCATCACTTTAGTTGCAAAGTTTACATAAGGTTCTTTATACGCTTTAGCTATAAAAGGTACAGTTCTAGAAGCTCTCGGATTGGCTTCTATTATATAGACTGTATCATCCTTAATAGCAAATTGAATGTTTATTAAACCAACCGTTTTTAATTCTCTAGCAATAGTATGCGTATGATCTTTAATTTGCTGCATAATCAAATCACCTAAATTAAATGCTGGTAAGGTAGCGTTAGAGTCTCCTGAATGCACACCACATGGTTCAATATGTTCCATTATACCAATGATGTAGACATTTCCGTCTGCATCACAAATTGCATCAGCTTCAGCTTCAATTGCGCCATCTAAGTAATGGTCTAATAGTAATTTATTACCAGGCATACCTCGTAATAAATCTACAACATGTGCTATCAATTCTTCTTTATTGATAACAATTTTCATGCCTTGACCTCCTAATACATATGATGGTCTTACTAAAATTGGAAAATTTAATTCGTCAGCTAAAGCTAAAGCTTCATCAGCCGATTCAGCAATACCAAATTCTGGATATGGTATGTTATTGTCTTTTAACATTGAAGAAAAACGTCCTCTATCTTCTGCAATGTCTAGTGCTTCGTATGATGTTCCTATAATTTTAATTCCGTATCTGTCTAATTTTTCGGCAAGTTTTAATGCAGTTTGCCCTCCTAATTGCACAATGACTCCTTCTGGTTTTTCATGACGAATTATATCATAGATATGTTCCCAAAAAACAGGTTCAAAATAGAGTTTATCTGCGGTATCAAAATCGGTTGATACTGTTTCTGGATTACAATTAATCATGATGGTTTCGTAACCACACTCTTGTGCTGCATAAACACCATGAACACAACAATAATCAAACTCGATACCTTGACCAATTCTATTTGGACCAGAGCCTAAAACTATAATTTTTTTCTTATCGGATACTTTACTTTCATTATCAGTAATGATCTCTCCAGTTTTAGTTTCTATAACATTTTCAAATGTAGAGTAGTAATATGGTGTTTGCGCTTTAAACTCTGCTGCACAAGTATCTACTAATTTATATACACGTTGTATGTTTAATTCTTCACGTTTATTATATACTTGGCTTTCTAAACAGCTTAGCATATGCGCTATTTGTCGGTCTCCATATCCTTTTTGTTTGGCCTCTAGCAACAATTCTCTATCAAGTGTATCTATTGTATATTTTGAAATTTCTTTTTCTAATTGATATAACTCTTCGTACTGTTTTAAATACCACATATCAATTTTTGTAATGTCATAAATCTGACTTAACGGAATACCCATTGCAATTGCATCATAAATAACAAAAACACGATCCCAGGACGCATTAGTCAATTTATCTATAATTTGGTTGTAGTCTTTATACCCTTTTCCGTCTGCACCTAAACCATTACGTTTGATCTCTAAAGACTGCGTTGCTTTGTGTAAGGCTTCTTGAAAAGAACGTCCAATTCCCATTACCTCTCCTACCGCTTTCATTTGCAGTCCTAAAGTTCTATCTGAACCTTCAAACTTATCAAAATTCCAACGTGGAATTTTAACAATTACATAATCTAAAGTAGGTTCAAATAACGCAGATGTCGATTTTGTAATTTGGTTATCTAATTCATCTAAAGTATAACCTATAGCCAATTTAGTTGCAATTTTTGCAATTGGATAACCTGTTGCTTTACTTGCTAATGCTGAAGAACGTGATACACGTGGATTAATCTCAATAGCAATAATGTCTTCTTTTTCATCTGGTGACACTGCAAATTGTACATTACATCCACCTTCAAAATCTCCGATAGAACGCATCATATGTATAGCCATATCACGCATTTTTTGGTATGTTTTATCAGACAATGTCATTGCTGGCGCAACTGTTATTGAATCTCCTGTATGAATACCCATTGGATCCATATTTTCTATCGAACAAATGATGACAACGTTATCGTTTTTATCTCTAAGTAATTCTAACTCATACTCTTTCCAACCCATCATAGCCTTATCTATCATGACTTCGTGGATAGGAGAAATTTCTAAACCTCTACGTAAATTAGCATCAAAATCTTCTTCATTATATACAATTGCTGCACCTGCTCCTCCTAAAGTATAAGACGCCCTAATACATAATGGAAAACCAAATTCTTGCGCAATTTCTTTTCCTTTTAAAAATGAAGTTGCAGTAGCTTGAGGCGCCATAGGCACACCAATTTGTCCCATTAATTCTCTAAACTTCTCTCTATCTTCAGTAATATTAATAGCATCAATATCTACACCTATTTGCTGAACATTAAAATCGTCCCAAATTCCTTTTTCGCCAGCTTCAATACATAAATTCAATGCTGTTTGTCCACCCATAGTCGGTAAAACAGCATCAATCTGAGGGTGTTCTTTTAAAATTTTTATAATCGATTTTGTGTTAAGAGGTAATAAATAAACATGATCTGCCATACTTGGGTCGGTCATGATGGTTGCTGGATTAGAATTAATTAAAATAGTTTCTATTCCATCTTCTCTTAAAGATCTTAATGCTTGTGAGCCAGAATAATCAAATTCACATGCTTGTCCAATAACGATAGGACCTGAACCAATAATTAAGATAGATTTTAACTTCGGATTTTTTGGCATTTTTTATCTGGTTTTTATGTTATCAAAAATAGGGTAATCTTAAATACAAAAAAAGGCGTTACACCTAAGTAACGCCTTTAAAATATTAACAATTGTTAATCATTATTTTTTATGTCTAGTTTCAGATGAAACAGATATTTTCTTTCTTCCTTTAGCACGACGACGCGCTAATACTTTTCTACCATTAGCAGAAGCCATTCTTTCTCTAAAACCATGTTTATTTCTTCTCTTTCTTTTTGATGGCTGAAACGTTCTTTTTGGCATTGTCTTATATTTTAAAAATCTTTATAGTAAATATTTTAGTGCTTTAGTCTTTCTCTAAAACTGAGCGCAAATATACAAAGGGTTTTTTATTTGACAAACCTAATTTTAAAAATATTTTTAAAGAAATTTTTAGTTTCTTTGTACTCCAATTAAAAAAACGTTTAAAAACGTGAAAAATCAAGTAATACAAGACTTTTAAACTTTAAAAAATGTACAATAAAGTAATAAAATTAATTTTAGCAATCGGAATATTTGGAGTAGCCATTTGGCAATTTACTGAAGGAGAGATAGGAAATGGGATTATGTTTATCTTTTTGTCACTGATATTTTTGTTCTTATACTTTAAAAACGAATTTATTTTACTTGCCTTTTTACGCTTAAGAAAGCAAGATTTTCCTGGTGCTAAAAAATGGTTAGATAAAATTAAAAACCCAGAAACTGCTCTAGTTAGAAAACAGCAAGGGTATTATAATTTTTTAAACGGGATTATGGTCTCTCAAGACAACATGAATGAAGCTGAGCGTTATTTTAGAAAAGCAGAACAGTTGGGATTATCTATGGACCATGATATGGCTATGGTAAAACTTAATTTAGCTGGCGTTGCTATGTCTAAAAGACGAAAGCAAGAAGCTACAAAATTGTTAGCTGAAGCCCAAAAATTAGACAAACAAGGCATGTTAACGGAACAAATTAAAATGATGAAAGATAACATGAAACGTGCCCAAGCACCAAAACAACATTATGGTCAAGGTGGATCTTTACGCGCACAAAAAAGACGTGGTAGATAATAAGATATTTACCTTTTTAAGGTAAAATGCCCTTTATAAACAGCTCCATTAGCTCTTGTTACTTCAAACCAATAGTCATTAGTTGGCATATCTAGACCATTATAGGTTCCATCCCAACCTGTGTCTTGGCTTCCAAATTTTGTGATTAATTTTCCATACCTATCAAAAATAACCACTTGTAATTCTGGTTCGGAATTAGAAAATTTTATTTGCCATACTTCATTTTCATTATCACCATTAGGTGTAAAAAAACGTGGATAATTTAATAAATATACCTCTCGTGCTACTGTGTCACAACCGTTTAAATCCTTAATATAAACTGTGTAATCCCCTGGTGATAAATTAGAGAACGTATTATCTGTTTGGTAAGTAATATTGTCTATAGAGAATTGATATTCTCCTAATCCAGTAACTAGTATAGTAATCGTGTTTTCAGTAGTAGTCCAATCTAATGTGACTACTTCCTGAATAATTGCTGGCTCAGAACTAATAACCACAAACTCTTTTGAGGTTTCACAATCAAAAACTCCGTAATTATTGATAACTGTGACTTGATAGGTTCCTGCTTGATTAACTACAATGGATGGAGTAGTTTCTCCTGTTGACCATAAATAATTATCAAAACCTGAATCTGCTGTTAAGGTTACAGTATCTTCAGGACATATAAAGCTTGATGTTTCTGGACTTAAAACTGGAGTTTGTCCAACAAAAATCTGAAAAGAAGTAGTTGCATAACATACTATTAGGTTATCATGAAACACCCTAGCATAAATGGTTTGTGGATTAGTGATATTAGAATAAGAATCTGGCAACGGATTGTCACCTGTGTTGGCATCTTCTTGACTAAGATGATAGGTTACATTATAGTTATTTGGGTTTTGGTTACCTAATATTTGAGCGTTTTGACTTGTTAATGTAAATACATCTGCCTCAATTAAATCATCCCTACAGACTGACATATTTTCTGGTGTATTTGCTCTTGCTAACGGTAATAAATTTTCAAGATTAATAATAATATTTTCAATACTTCCACAAGAATCTTCCACTCTAATTTCATAGGTACCTGGAGCTAAATCTGAAAACGTATTATTATTTCCATTATCAATGTTACTTGGAGCAAGTATACTAAAATTGAAAGGTTCTACACCTATTACATCAACTATGACATCGTTATTATCAGATCCTCCTGTACAATCTAAATTATATACTCCAGAGATTACTAAGTCGGAAAAGATGGTGAAATTTGCAAAAACATCAAGACAAAAAACATCTGGATTAGCTGTATTTAAAGGCTGAAATACTTTAATTAATCTAAATTCTCCAGTTAGAAATACATTAAAAAGTGTTTCTGAATTTTCAATTTGTATAGCAGTTGTCGTATCTGGTATTTGATCTTCGATATACTCAATACCTGTATTTGGATGTGTCCAAATATTAGTGTCTTGATTTAATCTTTGAAGCCAATAGGTTTGATTCATTGTACTTTCGTCATTATCATTTATTGTCACATCAAACGAGCCACAATTTCTAGACAGTGCATAAATACCTGGATTACTTGAATAACTATTAATAGTAATATTAGTAGAATACTGAAACCCACATTCATCTGTCGATTCAATACTATAATTACCAATAGGCAATTCGCTTATAAACAAACTACCAGAATCGTTTATATTGGAGCTGACATCAAGCGGAAGGTTTTGATTTATTGTTGCTGGTGCAGAAGTAATAACCGCAGAGGTCAAACTTCCATGATTGCTAGATAGATTTAAAGAGCCAGTTGGAGTCTCACAATTAGGTAATGTTAATGTGTTTAATTCTTGGAATTCAAAATCTGGTACTGGTGCTTCAATAGTATACTCTACTCCACAATCATCTGTTACTAACAAAGTATAATTTCCTGTTATAATATTGTCTTGAATTGAAAATATACCATTATCAATATAAGCACTAACATTATAAGGTAAAGGTTGGCTATAATTTGCTGGAGCAGCAATAATAATTGCAGAAACTAATTCTCTATTTGACACATTTACACTAATAAAACCAGATGATGTAGAACAGCCACTATTACTAGTATTTACTATTGGCTCCACCAGAATTTCTTCAACAGTAATAGTACTACTTCCTACTCTACCACATTCGTCAGTTATATCTAAGCTATAGGTTCCTAAAGGCAATAAATTACTTTCATCACCAAAAGTTGTCGTAGCTTCTGTGTATGGACCAGGGTAATCTACATTGTAATTTGATGGATTAAATCCCGAAGGAAAAGAAGTGAAATTTATAGTGTATGGCGGAACATAATTTTCGATATTTATATTCAAGAACTCTCCGCAAGAGGCTTCCTCTTTGAATAAATTAACTTTTGGGTTTGGATTAATGGGATGATTGACTTCAAATAAGTTATTACAAGAGTCCGTAATTTGCATATTGACAATAAATTCATCTGTCCCAAAAAGTGGTATTATTTGGTTAATAGTGATCCCTTCTGGAGGTCCAGAAGGGATGTTTTGAGTTATTATAATATTGGGTGAACCATCTGGTGGTATAACTGTATATGTCACTAACAAAGGATATATAATTGGGTAACCTTCAAAAGCTATAATATTATTAGACATATCGACTTCATCACAACTGTTATAAGTTATTGGTAGAGTTACATTTGATATACTAAAATTATTAGTATTTAAAACCATGGTGTAGGTCTTTGAAACTGCATTATCACAATCATCAAACACTCTAATAATATAGGTTCCAGCTTGAAGGTTTGAAAATACATTTGAAGATTGAAGACTTACTGTCACAGGACCCGAAATAATTTCAAATGAAACAGCATTTCCTGACAAGATATTCACTGTTATTGTTCCTTCAGGATCACAATCTGTTGTCGTAGTATGTGACACTTGGTAGTCTAATTCTGTAGTTAAATCATCAATAGAAATATCTTGCTGTTGCGTGTTTTCTTCATTATTTAAAATTTGAGTGGCTACAACACTGTAATTTCCAGCTTGAAGACTGTTAAAAATATTTTCTGAAGTCTCTGCAATTGGATTTATTGTATCTGGTAATAAAAACAGTGTATAAATTATAGTTGAGCCAGGAGATGTGTTGGATACAGACATTTGTAAAGCACCATTACCTGTACACGTTTGGTTAGTAGCAGTAACGGTTAAATTAAAGTCTGAAAGCTGAGAATAACAAAGTCCATTTACTAATAGAATAATGAAAGTAAAAAAAGCTCTCAGTCTTTTTTTTTCAAATAATATTTTTGAGGTATTTAGCACTTTACTTTAACTCTATTAGTGACTTATAAATATACGATTAAATAGCTAATACAGTTGTAAATGTACTTACCTCAAATGTTATTTTTTACTAAATTTAATATTATTTACTAAAAAACATTTTAACAGCCACTAGAACAAGCAAGACGCTAAATATCTTTTTTAAGAAACTTTCATTAATGTTTAGAGCCACTTTTGTCCCTAAAAAACCACCAACTATAAATGTTATTGCTATAATTAAAGCATATTTCCAATTTAATGGGTCTTCTCCAATTTTATGATATGTATAAGCAGCTAAAAGTGTTACTGGAACTGCTAAAACAGCAAGACTTGTACCTTGTGCTTGATATTGAGTATAACTTAACAAAAACACCATTAGCGGTACCATAACTACTCCACCTCCAATCCCAAACATTCCGCTAAAAAAACCTGCTAATAATCCTATGATTATTAATAATAGTAATGTTGTAAAACTCATTGTTACTTTCATTTTAATTATAATAATGGAGCCCAAAGCCTACAATAGGCTTCTTTTATTATGGTAATATTAGACCTATTTTGCCATCTTTTAAAATCTATTAGCTCTGCATTTTCTAGATCCTCATTAAATATAGCTTTGGCTTGTTTTGCTTTATCTTTATTGTAGATTAAAGCATTAATTTCAAAATTAATATTGAAACTTCTATAATCCATATTACAAGTGCCAATGGTGGTGAAAATATCGTCAACCACCATGGTTTTTGCATGTATAAATCCTTTTTTATATCTATACACTTTAATATTTGCTTTTAGTAATTGTTCTAAATAAGAGTTTGTAGCATGTTTAGCAGTCCAAGAATCTGATTTTTCTGGAATCAACAACCGTACATCAACACCGCTCTTAGAAGCCACTTGCATAGCGGTAATAATCTGGTCATTAGGAATAAAATAAGGCGTGGTTATATACACGTAATCTTCTGCTGTAACAATAGCAAAAAATATAGCTTCCATAATGTTTGCCCAATCTGTATCTGGTCCACTTGCTGCTATTTGAACAGGTTGAACCTTTTTTATTTTATTTTGAGGAAATAGTGAGTGATCTAAATCTAAAGTTTTATCAGACACAAAATTCCAATTGGTTAAAAACTGTGTTTGTAGAGAAAAAACTGCTTCGCCTTCAATTCTCAAATGCGTATCTCTCCAGTATTTTTCATTTTCAGGGTAATTTACATAAGTATCAGAGACATTAATCCCTCCAACATATCCTACCTCTCCGTCAATAATTACTATTTTTCTATGGTTACGATAATTCATTTTACCAGTAAATCTTGGAAATAATACTGGCATGAAAGCGTGAAATTGAATTTTAGAATCCTTCATTTTACTTTTCATTTTTGAAGAAATCTTACTACCCACATCATCAAAACTTAATCTAACTTTTACACCTTCTTCTGCTTTTTGACAGAGTAAGTCTAAAAATTTAGTCCCTATTTTATCGTCTTTTAAAATGTAATATTCAATATGAATGTGCTGCTTAGCAGCTTCTATATCTTTAAATAGCTTATCAAATTTATTTTCACCATCAATTATAATCTCTACATCGTTATACTTTGTTAGTGGAGATTTATCGTTTTTTTGAAGTAATTGTATCAGTCTAATTTGGTCATCGTCAGCATTAGCTTCATATTTAGCTATTGATTCTGGATCTATTTTTAGCTTTTCATTAATGGACTTTATAAGCTTATCATTAAGTACATCCTTACGATTAAATATTTTGTTTTTTCTGTATTCCTGACCGAAAAAGTAATATACAATTAATCCAAAAAAAGGAAACACTAACAATACAATGATGTATGTTAGTGTTTTTGTTGGGTTTATAGATTTAAATAATATTGTGGTTACTGCTATGATGGCTAATATATAATTTAGCACGATTGCTATAGTCCACCAATTATCCTTTAAAAACTGTATCATTTAAGGGTTAGTTTGGTAAAAGCCTTCTCTTGGAATATCAATAAAATATTGTTTTCTAGATTTATTATTTAAATGTGGCTCTCTTAACCAAGGGTTATGCAATTTTAAAATTTTATAATTAATTCCGAATTGTTTAGCAAAGCTTGCAAAATCTGCTACAGCAGTATCAACCGCTACTTGATAGGTAGGAACTGTATTATATAAATCTTTATCTCTAAAGTTAAAACCGTATTTATCTGGGTTTGATAAAATTTCTTTTAAAGCAATAATTCTAAAAACGTATCGTCCTGTTTCTTCTCCTAATAACAAATCGTAATAGCTACTTACCTTTTGTGCTTCTAATCGCTTAGAAATACCATAATTACCTGCATTATAAGCAGCAGCTGCAGAAGTCCATGACCCTAAACTAGCTTTGGCTTTTTTTAGATAGTTACATGCTACTTCTGTTGCTTTTTCAAGGTGATAACGTTCATCTACATTATCATTTACTTCTAACCCATACTCACGTCCTGTAGCTTTCATAATTTGCCAAAACCCACTTGCACCAGCTGGAGAACGTGCTCCTGTTAATCCACTCTCTATGACTGCTAGGTATTTAAAATCGTCAGGCACACCATGCTTTGCCAATATAGGCTCTATTATTGGAAAATATTTTTTGGCACGTTTAAACATCAATAAGCCATTAGATTGCCAGTAGGTGTTTACTAAAAGCTCTCTATCCATACGCTCATAAATATCAGGATTAGAAAGTGGAACAGCCTCGCCTGCAAACTCTAAATAAGGTGGCATTTGTATGGCATATACATTATAATCGTTTATGATTTTCTTTTCGAAATTTTCATCAGTTGGAGCGTTTTGAAAGGCATTAATAAATAACATTCCCAGGACTGCTAAACCAACTATAGCTAAACTTTTTTGTACTATCTTCATCTTCTTATCTTTTGTCTAAAATTAAAAAAAATTATCTAAATCGCTTCTTTTTAAGCAATTAGTTTTGGTAAATTTTCATTAAACCATTTATACTTATTTATAATCATAATATGTGTTCCGCCTTTAATGGTTACACAATTTTTAACTTTAGAAAACGGAAAAACCATATCGTTATCGCCATGAATGTGTATTACATTTTCTAAAGGCTGATCTTGCTCCCAGCACACGACCTGTTCTATTGCCCAATCTAGATACGTCCTATCACTTACAGATAGGTACTTTTTATATAATTCTATGCGCTTAGTAATTGTTTTTCCGTACGCGTATTTTGCTAATAAATCTATATTACTTAGTAATCGCGTTGGTAAAAACTTATACGCTTTAGTCATTTTTAATAATTGCATTCTTTTAGGCAACTCATGCTTAGTTTTTACACTAGATACTATTATTAATTTTCTTAAAGGTATATGCTTACTCATTTCTTGAACTAAAATACCTCCAAAAGACACACCTAATAATACAGGATTATCATGTTTTATATCTTGACACATACGTCTAGCATAACTAGATAAAGTTTCGTTCTTTTTAGGTAATTTCCACTCTAACCAGTAAACTTTATATTTATCTTCTGGTAATTTTATATGCTCAAAAATTGTTGGATTAGCAGCCATTCCTGGCATTAAATATATTGGTATTACTTCCTGATTCATAAGGTTTTAACAAAAATTGAGTGTATTACTATTAGAATTTTTCGTACATTTGCATGGTAAAGCTATAAAATAGTTTGGTACTATTTTTGAAACTCCCTTAATAATTATTAAAACTTTATACTATGATTGATGCAGCTGAGTTAGTTGACAATGATTTTTTACGTCAATTTGAACTGAAAATTGATAATCATTTTGCTAAAATTGAATACTCTTTACAAGAACGAAAGATTTTTTTAACCAAATTAATTGTTCCAGAAGCGTTGAACAATGATGATTTTGTTGCAGAATTTTTAAAAACTGTTTTTGAAAATATTGAAGAACGAAATTTAAGTGTTGTACCTACAAGTCCAGAAATTGCAAAATTTATTAGACGAAATAGACAATACAAAAAATTATTACCAGTTGGCGTAAGAATCTAACAGTAAAAAATTAAATGACCGAAACGAGAGTTTCGGTTTTTTTATGCCGAATATTCCTTTAAAAATTCAAATCTAACTAAACCATCATCATCAATTTTAGTTAACAGTACTTCATACAAAGTATTGACTAGTTCGGGATTCCAAGGTGCTTTAACCTTAACGTAATTATCTGTAAATCCGTGTATGTAACCTTCTTTGTTTTCGGATTCAAATAATACTTTTCTAGTTGATCCTATTTGACTTTCATAAAACGCACGACGTTTTTTTGCACTTAAACCACGTAGCATTTTACTACGCTTAGAACGTATGTTTTTTGGTACTACACCTTCTAATGATGCTGCAGCAGTATTAGCTCTTTCAGAATAGGTAAATACATGTAGATAACTTATATCTAAGTTGCTTAAAAAATTATAGGTTTCTAAAAAATGTTCGTCTGTTTCTCCAGGAAAACCAACTATAACATCTACACCAATACAAGCGTGAGGCATTACTTGTTTAATTTTATTAACTCGATCTACATACAACTCGCGCATGTAACGACGACGCATGGCTTTTAAAATAGAATTACTTCCGCTTTGAAGTGGAATATGAAAATGAGGTACAAACGTATTACTATTAGCAACAAACTCAATAGTTTCATTTTTAAGCAAATTAGGTTCTATTGAAGATATTCTAAGGCGTTCTATACCATCAACATCATCTAAAGCCTGTACCAATTCATAAAAGGTATGTTCATGTTTTTTATTACCGAATTCACCTTTACCATAGTCGCCTATATTAACACCAGTAAGAACAATCTCTTTAATGTTTTGTTCAGAAATTTCTTTAGCATTTTTTAAGACATTAGTTAAAGTATCACTTCTAGAAATCCCTCTAGCTAAAGGTATTGTGCAATACGTACACTTATAATCACATCCATCTTGTACTTTTAAAAACGCTCTGGTACGATCACCTATAGAATAACTACCAACGTAAAAATCTGCTTCTTCAATTTCGCAAGAGTGTATTTCGCCTAAATCATTTTTTGACAAATCATTTAAGTAATCCGTTATTTTAAATTTTTCAGTAGCACCTAATACCAAATCCACACCATTTACATTTGCTAATTCTTGTGGCTTAAGCTGTGCATAACACCCAACCGCAACTATAAAAGCTTCAGGATTGGATTTTTGTGCTTGTTTAACTATAGTTTTAAAACGCTTATCCGCATTTTCTGTAACAGAACATGTATTGATAACGTAAATATCTGCAGCATCATTAAAATCTACACGATCAAACCCTTCTTCTTTAAAGGAACGTGCAATTGTTGATGTTTCAGAAAAATTAAGTTTACAACCTAAAGTATAAAAGCCAACTTTCTTTTTGGTATTCAATTTAAATAACTTTAATGCTAAGTAAGATTGTTTATATTTACCTAGTCTAATTACAAATTTGCGAATGCAAAATTACACATTTTTTTTAAGCCCTAAAAGCTGTATACACTGCTAATATTATAATCTCTTCTAATGAATCCTATTAAAAGAAGTATACCAATTGTTTTACATTTACTAGTTTTTGTATTACTGTTTTATTCTTGTAATAAAGCAACTAAAAACAATAGAGACCATCTTGTTTTTAGGTATAACGAACATAAAAATATTGGCTCTTTAGATCCAGCATTCGCTAAAGACAATGCAGATATTTGGGCTGTAAACCAATTATTTAATGGCTTGGTACAAATGAATGATAGTTTATTGGTAAAACCAAGCATTGCAAAGGATTGGTCAATTTCTGAAGACGGATTAACTTATACTTTTGTATTAAGAAACGATGTGTTTTTCCATAAACATGAATTATTTAAAAAAGACTCGACTAGACAGGTAACAGCTTATGATTTTGAATATAGTTTTAATCGAGTTTTAGACCCAAAGATAGCTTCGTCTGGACGTTGGGTATTCAATAAAGTAGCAGGTTTTGAGGCAGAGAATGATAGTATATTTAGAATAGAATTAAAGCAACCATTTCCAGCGTTTTTAGGATTATTAACTATGAAATATTGCAGTGTGGTCCCAAAAGAAATAACAGAATATTATGGAAGTGATTTTAGATCTAATCCTATAGGTACAGGTCCATTTACATTTAAACGTTGGGAGGAAAATGTCAAATTAGTTTTTAGAAAAAACAAAAATTACTTTGAAACAGACAAAACTGGTGTAAAACTACCCTATTTAGAAGCTGTTTCTATTACTTTTTTACCTGATAAGCAAAGTGAGTTTATGCAATTTATACAAGGGAATTTAGATTTTTTGAATAGCTTGGATGCGTCATATCAAGATGAGATTATCACGACCAAAGGTGAGTTGAGAGATAAATACACCTCTACTGTTGATTTAATTAGGAGCCCTTATTTAAATACGGAATATTTGGCATTTTTCATGGAGTCTAATTTAAATGAAATACAATCAAAGCAACTCCGAGAGGCAGTTAATTATGGTTTTGACAGACAAAAAATGATGACCTATCTGCGTAATGGAATTGGGATACCTGCAACTGGTGGATTTATTCCAAAAGGGCTACCTGGTTACCAATCTACTATTGGATACAATTATCAACCAGAAAAGGCTAAACAGCTTATTGCAGATTATAAAGCCGAAACTGGTAATTCTAATCCAGAAATTACCATAACCACAACAAGTAATTATCTTAATTTTTGTGAGTATATCCAAAGAGAACTAACAAAAACTGGTTTAAAAGTTAATGTAGATGTTATACCTGCTTCTACATTAAAAGAAGGAAAAGCAAATGGTAAATTAAACGTATTTAGAGCAAGTTGGGTAGCAGATTATCCTGATGCACAAAATTATTTGTCACTATTTTATTCTGAGAATTTTGCACCAAATGGACCTAATTACACACATTTTTCAAACAAGCAATTTGATGAATGGTACAGGCAAACTTTTTTTGAAACTGATGTTAACAATAGGATTGAGCTTTACAAAAAAATGGATAGTATCGTATTAAAAAACGCACCAGTTGTTCCTTTATATTATGATGAAGTGATACGGTTTACTCAAAAAAACATTTCTGGATTAGGTAGCAATCCTATAAATATGCTAGAGTTAAAACAGGTCAAAAAAAACATTAAAGCCTTATAAAGTTATCTTCAAGTGTTTTATCATCCAACGTTTTTTCTTTAATCAAACCTATAACAACTAAATACTGAAATAAAGCGTAAAACAGCATAATAGTTATTTTATGATAAGCAATATCAGGATTATAAAAAGATTGTAAAACACCTATAGTATCTGATATAATACTAAAAAATATTCCTAAAATAACTAAATAAAAACTCGACTTATTAACCGAGTCTTTTCTTAAATAAGCAAATAAAGCCATAAGCATCGCTGCAAATAAATATGCTAAAGTTGGTAAAAAGAAGTCGTCTAAATTATCATATACATATAATATAACAATTACCATGTAGCTAAAAATAACTACGAAAAAAGGTATTAAACTGGCTATGTTAAAATCGTTTTGATGCGAAAATCGTTTAGAATAAAATAATTTACCAATAATAAAACATGTCAATCCAGACATATATAATATTGGTGTTTCATACAATAACAAAAGGATATCACCTATCCAAAACGATAATAATCCAAAAATGAAATATTTATTTTTCGGATTGTTCTCGTCTCGATTATAAAAATAAAATAAGAAAAGAATAATGATTAGTACAGATTTTGTAAAGTATCTAATTGGTAAAGGATTTTCACCAAGCTTGACATAAATATCAATCCCTAAAACAATAAAAAATAATATTGAAGCGTACAGTTGGTTTTTAAAAAAGGAAAGCATTTAAAGTAGGCGCTAAATTAATTTGTTTATAAATTTAAGGGATTACAATATAGCACTATTTTTGATTTTACTAGTGATTTATAATTGGTTAGATTAAAAAATAATTATGAATCTATAATTTGCATACTTTCTTTCTCACTAGTTTCATTTAATATTCCTAAAACAATCAAAAACTGAGAAAGTCCATAAAAAAGCATTACCGTTATCTTATTGTAAGCAATGGATGAATCATAAAACATTTTAAGTATGTTAATACTATCCGCTACCATAGATAGTACAACACCTATAATAACCAACCAAAAGCTTTTTGTGTTGACTTCGCTTTTTCTTAAATAGGCAAATTGCATCAACATCATAACGACAAACAAATATAACAACAGAGGAATAAAAAAATCACCTAAATTGTTATAAACTATATACATAATAATGCTCATATACAAAAAACAAAACAGTAAGAATGGAGCTAATTTAGAAATATCAAAATCTTCATTATTTAAAAACCTAATAGAATAGCAAACCTTTGCTATTATAAACAACAATGCAGCAATAACAAAATGTAAGCTATTACCACTATTTCCAGTTATAAAGAAAATATCACCAACAATAAAACAGCATAATGCACCAATAACTAACTGTTTTTTTAAATTATGATTTTGATTAGTGTTAATCACATAAAAAACTAGTAAACTTATACTAAGTAATGTTTTGGAAATATATCTGTAAGTAATTAAATGCTCGTTATTTTTAAAATAAGAATCTATTAAATAAAGCAAAAAGTATAATACAGAAAAATAAAAGGTTTTTTTAAAAAGTATTTTCATGTTAGTGTTAGGGATAACTAATATAAAAATTTTTACCTAAAATCTAATACACTTTTAACAAAAAAAAGTTATATCTTATTGATTACCAGAAGCAACTTATTCTTTTCTATATTGTTTTGTATCTTCAAATACATGAGATAAAATGGCTTCATCTTGTACCGTAAATTCAACGTTGCGTCTAGCCATAACTACTTTAGCAACTTCAAATGCTTTAGAAGTTAAGTAAGTAGTAAAACCCGAAGCACCTCCCCAACTATAGCTAGGCACAAAGTTTCTTGGAAAACCGCTTCCAAAAATATTGGCATTAACACCTATAACAGTACCTGTATTAAACATAGTATTTATACCACATTTACTGTGGTCTCCCATCATTAAACCGCAAAATTGTAATCCTGTTTTAGCAAAACGACCAGATTGATAATCCCAAAGTTTGACTTCTACGTAGTTATTTTTAAGGTTAGAGTTATTGCTATCTGCACCTATATTACACCATTCTCCTAATACAGAATTCCCTAAAAATCCATCATGTCCTTTATTGGAATAACCAAATAATACAGAATTATTCACCTCTCCTCCTACTTTACTGTGCGGACCAACAGTTGTTGGTCCGTAAATTTTTGCACCTAATTTTAAAGTCGCATGGTCACACAATGCTAATGGTCCTCTAACCAGACTCCCTTCCATGATTTCGGCATCTTTACCTATATAAATGGGTCCTGAACTAGCATTAAGAGTAGTAAATTCTAGTTTTGCGCCTTCTTCTATAAAAATATTTTCTGGTGCAATTACATTGTTACTTGATGGTATTGGTTGTGATTTTCTATCATTAGTTAGTAACTCAAAATCTTGCTGGATAGCCTCACCATTTTTAGAAAAAATGTCCCAAGTGTGTTCTATCTTAATAATATCGTTATTAAACTCTATGGCTTCAAAAGTAGAAAAATCTATATCCTCTTGTGCTTCGGTAGTATAAAAAGCAATCACATCTTCTTCACAAAATATAGCTTGGTTTTTTTTAAGTCCTTTTACCAATTCTATCAACTCACTATTTGGTAAATAGGATGCGTTGAGCATAATATTCTCCTCCATTTCCACCATAGGGAATTTATCAGATAGATAATCTTCAGTAACCGTAGTGGTTGTGGTTTGCAAGTGATGCTCCCATTTTTCTCTTATAGTTAAAATACCAACTCTAATATCTGCTACTGGCCTTGTGTAAGTAAAAGGTAGTAGTTGGTTACGTACTGGACCATCAAATAAAATATAATTCATTTTAAAACTATTAAAATAATAAGGTTAAATGCTCTGTAATCAAAAGTAACTTAATTAAAAGAAACAAAAAAGCCTTTCATAAAAATGAAAGGCTTTTAAAATATGATTAACGCTAAAATTATTTTTTGAATTTTGCGTATTTATTTTTGAATTTATCAATACGTCCTGCTGTATCAATTAATTTAGACTTACCTGTATAAAACGGGTGAGATGTTCTAGAAATCTCCATCTTAATTAATGGGTACTCAACACCATCAACTTCTAAAGTTTCATTAGTATTTGCAGTAGATTTTGTTAAAAACACATCGTCATTTGACATGTCTTTAAATGCTACAATTCTATAATTTTCTGGATGTATATCTTTTTTCATCGCTAAATGCTTTATGGTCTTTACTAAATTCGAGGTGCAAATTTAAGTATTTTTTACAAACCAACAACTTATTTATTAAAAAATTTTAATACACTAAATTGTAACGTTTTATTGTATTTTTATACTAATGTAATATTAACTAACCTAAAACATTAAATTATGGACAAAACAGTCAAATCCATTGCAACTAATTACGGACTTTATCTAGGGATACTCTTAGCCAGTGTTACAGTATTAGCCTACGCGTTGAATTTAGAAATACTAACCAAATGGTGGGTCGGAATTTCACTTTTTTTAGCTATAGTAATATTTGGAATTATTTCTATTTCTAAATCTAAATCTGCTCTTGATGGTTTTATAAGTTTTAAAGATGCTTTTACTTCATATTTTATAACGGTTTTAATTGGTATTTTAATTAGTACAATAGTAAGCGTTATTATATTTAATTTTATTGATCCCGAAGCTGCTTTAACTTTAAAAGAAAAAATCATTGAAGCCTCTGTAGAAATGATGAGAAGCTTTAATGCACCAGAAGACGATATTGCTGAAGCTGTAACAAAAATGGAAGAAGCGCCTAGTCAATTTGCTATTGGAAGCTTAGTACAATCTTTATTTATTCAATTAGTAATATATAGTGTGATTGGTCTTATAGCATCATTAATAATGAAAAAAACCAACGAAGACATTTAATAGTTTTATATTTGAAATATATTTTCAAGTTAAATTATGAATATATCAGTAGTCATACCACTACTTAACGAAGAAGAATCACTAACAGAATTACACCATTGGATTGCAAATGTCTTGCAATCCAATGGTTTTTCTTATGAAATACTTTTTATTGACGATGGTAGCACAGATAACTCTTGGCAAATTATACAATCGATTCAAGACAAAGATACCAACGTTAAAGGCATCCGATTTTTAAAAAACTTTGGTAAATCTCAAGCACTTCATGCTGGTTTTGCACAAGCAAAAGGAGATGTTATTATCACAATGGATGCCGATTTACAAGACAATCCAGAAGAAATCCCTGAACTGTATAACATGATTACCAAGCAACATTTTGATTTGGTATCGGGTTGGAAAAAGAAACGTTTTGATAATAAATTGACTAAAAATTTACCTTCAAAATTATTTAATTGGGCTGCACGTAAAACCTCTGGTGTAAAACTAAACGACTTTAATTGCGGATTAAAAGCCTACCACAAAAACGTGGTTAAAAACATTGATGTTAACGGAGAAATGCACAGATACATTCCTGTGCTAGCAAAAAATGCTGGATTTTCTAACATTGGCGAAAAAGTGGTCCAACATCAAGCTAGAAAATATGGTGTTACTAAATTTGGGATGGATCGTTTTATTAATGGATTTTTAGACTTAATAACCATTTGGTTTTTGTCTAGATTTGGTAAACGACCTATGCATTTGTTTGGCGCACTAGGTGTTATAATGTTTGGAATGGGATTTATTTTTGCATTATACTTAGGTATTGACAAATTATTTTTTAATCCAGATAGTCGGTTAATCACACAAAGACCACAATTTTACTTAGCATTAGCCACCATGATTTTAGGATCTCAATTTTTTGTTGCAGGTTTTTTAGGCGAAATCATTTTACGTCAAAGAACAGATAAAAAGCGATACTTAATTAAAGAATCGCTAAATTTAGAAGACTAAAACAAATTTACTATTTGTATATAACTAACATTTCTGCAATTGCTTACTTTTGCTATTAAATATCATTACATATGAGATATATAGAACCTGAGCTTTTAAAACGAGTAAACACCTGGTTAACTCCTGCTTTTGATAAAGACACACAAGACCAAATAAAGCATTTAATTGCTTTAGAACCAACAGAGCTAAAAGAAAGTTTTTATAAAGACTTAGAGTTTGGCACTGGCGGAATGCGAGGTGTAATGGGTATTGGCACCAATAGAATTAATAAATATACGTTGGGTAAAAATACACAAGGTATAAGTAATTATATGCATCAAACCTTTCCTGGAGAAGACCTAAAAGTTGTTATTGCATATGACTGTAGACACAATAGTAAAAGTCTTGCAAAAGTAGTTGCAGATGTGTTTTCTGCCAATAACATAAAAGTGTATTTGTTTGAAGACTTACGTCCTACTCCAGAATTGTCTTTTGCTTTAAAACACCTTAATTGTCATTGTGGAATTGTTTTAACCGCATCACACAACCCACCAGAATATAATGGCTACAAAGTCTATTGGCAAGATGGTGGACAATTAGTACCACCACAAGATTCAGAAATTATTGATGTAATAAATGCATTAGATTATGCCGAAATTAAATTTGAAGCTAATCCTAAATTAATTCAATATATAGGACAAGAAGTAGATGATGTTTTTATTGATGCATCCGTGAAAAACGGAAGCTTTGACACCTCAAAAGACGCCAAAAACAATCTAAACATTGTGTTTACTTCCTTACATGGTACCTCAATAACAACCATACCAGAAACCTTTAAACGCGCAGGCTATAACAATGTCCACATTGTTGAAGAACAGCGTGAACCTAATGGTGATTTCCCTACTGTACAATCGCCTAACCCTGAAGAACCTGAAGCACTAAAGATGGCTTTAGAATTAGCTGAAAAAGTTAATGGTGATATCGTAATTGGTACAGATCCAGATAGTGATCGTGTTGGTATTGCTGTAAGAGGATTAAATAACGACATGTTGCTGTTAAACGGTAATCAAACTATGGTAATGATGACCGCTTTTTTATTAAAACAATGGAAAAACAACAATAAACTCAATGGTAACCAATTTATAGCTAGTACCATTGTATCTACTCCAATGATGCAAGCGGTTGCAGATGCGTATCAAGTAGACTATAAAATTGGACTAACAGGCTTTAAATGGATTGCTAAAATGATTAAAGACTACCCAAACCAAGAATTTATTGGTGGTGGTGAAGAAAGTTTTGGGTATATGGTTGGCGATTTTGTTCGCGATAAAGATGCAGTGACTTCTGCCTTATTAGCATGTGAGATTGCAGCGCAAGCCAAAGCAAATGGTAGTTCGTTTTATAAAGAATTGATTCAACTTTATGTAGATAATGGGTTTTATAAAGAACGTTTAATATCCATGACTAAAAAAGGTATTGAAGGTGCTCAAGAAATTAAACAAATGATGATTGATGCTAGAGAAAACCCTCTAACAGCAGTTAATGGGTCAAAAGTTATCAAGATAGAAGACTATCAATTATCTGAAGCTAAAAACGTTATTGAAGGTACTACAACTTCAATAGATATTCCTAAATCAAACGTATTAATTTACTACACAGAAGACGGAAGCAAAATAGCATTAAGACCTAGTGGTACAGAACCTAAAATTAAATTTTACATTAGTGTCAATACCACATTAGACAATGTGACAGCATTTAAAGCTACGGAACAAAAATTGGAAAACAAGATTGATGCTATCATTAAAGATATGCAACTAGATTAAATGAAAAAAATAATAAATCAGCTTTTACCATTTATAAAAAAGTTTAAAAAGCACGTTTTTTTTAATGTGCTTTTTAATTTATTATATGCGCTATTTAGCGCATTAGCATTTGTATCGTTAATACCAATGCTAAATGTTTTATTTGATAAAACAACGGTTGTCACAGAAGCTCCTGTGTGGAAAGGTATTGCTGATATTAAAAACTACGGAGAACAGTTACTAAATTATAAAGTAAGTAGTTATCTACAAGAAGGTAATGCGCAAATGGCATTAGTTATAGTAATTGCACTGGTAATAATTACTTTTTTACTTAAAAACCTATTTGGTTATTTATCTATGCAACATTTAATGTACCTTAAAAATGGTATTTTAAATGACCTTAGAAAAGACATGTACCAAAAAATTATAAATCTACCTTTAAGTTTCTATTCTAAAAGACAAAAAGGAGATGTTATGGCTAGAATTTTAGGTGATATTAACGAAATGCAGAACTCTTTTTTCATTGCTTTAGAGTTGGTTATTAGAGAACCTGCAACCATCATATTTTCTTTAATTTTCATGTTCACCTTTAGCTGGAAACTCACTTTATTTGTGCTATTTTTTATACCTGTAGCTGGATTTTTAATTTCTAGAATTGGAAAAAGTTTAAAAAGCAACTCGTTAAAAGCGCAACAAGAATCTGGCAAATTAATTTCAATAGTAGAAGAATCTTTAACAGGTCTAAAAATTGTTAAAGGTTATAATGCAGAACAAACGTTTACTTCAAATTTTAAAAATTCAGCAGACAAAATTCTTAAATTAAGTAATAAAATTGGTCTAAAAAACAACCTTGCAGGACCAGTAAGTGAGGTACTTGGTATCGCAACTATAGCTGTTTTATTATGGTATGGAGGACAATTAGTTTTAATAGAAAATATTATAAAAGGCACAGACTTTTTAGCGTTTATGGGATTAGCTTACGCCATTTTAACACCAGCAAAAGCCATTAGCAAAGCCTCTTACAGAGTTAAAAATGGTATAGCAGCAGCAGATCGTGTTTTCGAAATTTTACATGAAGAAGACCACTTAGCAGATGTACCTAATGCTACTGTGTTAGATGGATTTAACAAAGAAGTTTCTGTTGAAAATATTTCATTTAAATATGATGACGACTATGTGCTTAAAAACTTTAGTTTAAAAGTACCAAAAGGTAAAACTGTTGCGCTTGTAGGCCAATCTGGTAGCGGAAAAAGTACCATTGCTAATTTGGTAACTAGATTTTATGATATTAATCAAGGTAGCATTAAAGTAGACGGAATTGACATTAAACAAGTCACTAAAAAATCGTTGAGGCATTTAATGGGATTAGTTACCCAAGATTCCATTTTATTTAATGACACCATCAAAAATAATATATTAATTGGTGATCAAACTGCAACCGATGATCAAATTATTGACGCTCTAAAAATTGCAAATGCTTGGGAATTTGTTAGTCAATTACCTAATGGAATTGAAACTAATGTTGGTGATGCAGGTAACAATTTTTCAGGTGGACAAAAACAACGTTTAAGTATTGCAAGAGCTGTACTTAAAAATCCTCCAATCATGATTTTGGATGAGGCTACCTCTGCATTAGATACTGAAAGCGAGCGTTTAGTGCAAGTTGCATTAGAGAACATGATGAAAAACCGTACTTCTATTGTTATAGCACATAGATTATCTACTATCCAAAACGCAGATGAAATTATAGTCATGCAAAAGGGAGAAATTGTAGAACAAGGTACACATACAGAGCTTCTCAATAAAAATGGGATGTATAAAAAACTGGTAGAGATGCAAAGTTTTGAATAATTAAAACCTCAACAAATCAAAAAAGGATAAGCAGTTGCTTATCCTTTTTTTAGTTAATAGTTAGATTTGGGGCTAACTACATAAGTATGTTTTACGATGTAAACTTATAATAAAAAAGCATACAAAACAAGAAAAAAATGCATTTTATCGTATTTATCTACCTTTAAACGGTATTTTTTAATATAATCATCTGTTTTTCAGGAACATATAATAACATAAATTAATATTAAACTTTTCTGTTAAATTAGAGTCTTATATAAAATATGTCAGACAACGAGACCAAACTAGTTAAGCAGCTACAATCAGTTTCTAACAAGGAAGCTGCCTTTAAAATTTTAATATCGCTATATAAAGAGCGGTTATATTGGCATATAAGACATATTGTAAAATCTCATGATGATGCAGATGACGTTTTACAAAACACGTTTATTAAAGTATTCAAAAATATTGATAAATTTAAAGGTGATAGTAAATTATACTCGTGGCTCTATAGAATAGCGACTAACGAGTCACTAACTCATCTTAAAAGAAATGCAAAACTTAAAAATAGTAATAGTATAGACACACAAGACATAGTGATTAACAACTTACAGTCTGATGTATATTTTGAAGGTGAAGCGATTCAATTAAAATTACAACAAGCAATTGCTACATTACCAGAAAAACAACAATTAGTATTTAATATGAAGTATTTTCAAGAATTAAAATACAGCGAATTATCAGAGATTTTAGAAACTAGTGAAGGTGCCTTAAAAGCATCATACCACTTAGCAGCTAAAAAAATAGAAGCCTACTTAAAAGACCATTAAACTTTTTAATATTATTTTAGTCTAAGTATTAGAATGAAAAAAGAAAACTTAAATACAATTAAAACGTCAGGTTTTAAAGTTCCTAAAGATTACTTTAAAGGAATAGAAGGCCATATTTTAGAACAAATACAACCAAATGCTTTACCAAAAACAAGTGGTTTTAATATTCCTGAAAGCTATTTTGATACAGTTGAGCATTCTGTTTTACAGAAATTAAATAAATCAGAACCAAAAACTATTTCAATATTTAGAAAAAAAATATGGGTATCTGTGTCAAGTATTGCAGCAACCATTGTGTTGTTATTTAGCCTAAATGTGTTTGATACCACTCCCACTTTAGCAAAATTAAATAACGATACAGTAGAAAATTACATTATAGACGAAATAGAAATACACGACCTTAATCTGTTAATTGAAGACTCAGAACTCTCTCAAACAGATTTTATAGATTACAATTCATTAGATGTAGAAGATTATATTGATGATATTGATTTAAACGAGCTATATCAAGAATAAACACATGATCATGAAAAAACACATAATAACATTACTATTTTTATGGATTGCTTTTGGTGCATTTGCTCAAAACGATAATCAAAGAGAAAAACTAAAAGCTTTAAAAATAGCACATATTACAGAGCAATTAGACCTTACTAAAAAAGAAGCGCAAGTGTTTTGGCCCATTTACAATGCACACGAAGAGAAATTAAATACGCTTAGAAAAGAGTCTTTTGACAAAAGAAAAGAAATAAATGTTGATGAATTGTCTGAAGATGAGGCCAAAAAAATGTTACTTAACATGCTAAACACTGAAAAACAAAAACAAGAACTTGAAAGTAAATATGTAAACGATTTATTAGCTGTTTTACCAGCAACTAAAGTTATAAGTTTGTTTAAAGCAGAGCGTTCTTTCAAACGCAAAATGATTGAAGAGTTTAGAGGTCGAAGAGGTGATCGACCAAGAAGAGAATAACTAAATAATAAGGAAGCTAAATAGCTTCCTTTTTTATTTGAAAGTTAATTTACTAATCCTACCATTTCCTGCAGCATAAGCCACACTATCGTTTAAAAAACGTAATGTATAAAAGCCTTCATCACTTAAATGTGTCCAACTATTTCCAGCATCACTACTATAATCAATCCCTTTAAAGCCAATTGCTACTAATTGTTTTGCTTGGCTATTAGGCACATATTGCACACAACTTCTGTAACCAGGTCCTGCTCCATCAGACACTACAGTCCATGTTTTACCACCATCTGTGGTTCTAATTTTATTTTTAATATTAGCGTCTGCTTTTGTGTAGTCGCCACCAATAGCAAAACCATTTAACTCGTCATAAAAATCAATACTATACATACCAGTAGTCTCTAAACCTTGTATGATTGGCGTCTCAAAAACTTGCCAAGTATATCCTTTATCTGGAGAATATAAAATACGACTAGCCTTCCCTCCAGTTGCTACCCAAGTGTTTTCACCAACAATAGAAATATTAGTATCACTTGCTGCAAAAGCAGCTTCACCTTCTTTAGCTTGTGGTAAGTCATCACAGGACAGCTTGTTCCATGTGTTTCCACCATCTCTGGTTATGATAACACTCATACAATTGTCTGTTGGATCACCTATTGCAATACCTTCTTGGTCGTTCCAAAAGTCCATGGAGTCATAGAAAGCTTTTGGGTGGTTTTCTTGGTAGACAACTTTATTCTTATCGACATCCACATCTAAGCTAAATAATAAAGCAGGTGAACCAATACTAATTCCATAACCTTTTTCTGCTGTTACTGCAAGTGCTCTAAAATTTGGAGTTATTGTATCGTACGTTATGGCTACAGGAAAAGCTTCTAATAATTCTTTTGGAAAATTTAATTCTTTATTATAATAAGCACCTAATTCACCATTAGAAGTTAAATAAGCAAAACCAATAGAATCAACAACTTCAAGAGCTCTAACATTTAATGTTGAATCCTGAATAAGCGCTTCAATATCGACTGTCGAAAAACGTTTTTGCACAGGATTTTCAACAGGTTTATACTTATTGATTCCAATACCGCAACTTCCAAAACCTATAATTAATAAAAGACTAAGAAAGAAAAAAACTGTTTTTTTCATAAATCTAAATTTTTATAAAAGTAAAAAAGCGCAACGAATAAACGACTAAACGAATTGACAAATAAACATTTTAACGTACCTTTGCACGCTTTTAAAACTTAAAAAATGCGCTTACACAGAAACTTATGCTTTGCAACCGTAGATGGCTTGTTACTTATTTTTAACGAAGGTCATTATGCAGATAAAGTCGTACAACAATTGCTTAAACGTGATAAACGTTGGGGAAGTCGTGATAGAGGATTTGTCGCCGAAACGACTTATGATATTGTACGTTGGAAACGTTTGTATGCAGAAATTGCTGAAGTTAAGGAACCGTTTAGCAGAGATGACATCTGGCGTATGTTTGCAGTTTGGGCAACTTTAAAAGGGATTACATTACCAGATTGGAAATATTTTGAAAATACACCAACTAGAAAAATTAAAGGTCGTTTTGACGAGCTCTCTAAGGTTAGAAAAATAAAAGAATCGTTTCCAGATTGGATGGATGCATTGGCTGCTAAAGAACTTGGCGAAACCATTTGGGATAAAGAGGCTAATGCACTAAACCAACAGGCTGACGTAATTTTAAGAGTTAATACACTTAAAACGACTAAAGAAAAACTAAAAGCAGATTTATTTGATTCAGACATTGAAACTGAAGATATTAAAGGATATCCTGATGCCCTAAAATTAAAAGAACGTGCAAATGTCTTCACAACAGAAGCTTTCCAAAATGGACATTTTGAAGTACAAGATGCTTCTTCACAACTAGTTGCAGAATATCTAGATGTAGAGCCAGGAATGCGTGTTGTAGATACTTGTGCAGGTGCTGGAGGTAAAACTTTACATCTATCATCCATAATGCAAAATAAAGGTCAAATTATTGCTTTAGACATTTACGATAATAAGCTAAAAGAATTAAAGCGTCGTGCAAAACGTAATGGTGCACATAATATAGAACCACGTCATATCGAATCGACCAAAGTCATTAAAAAATTATACGACAAAGCAGACCGTGTATTGATTGATGCACCTTGTTCTGGATTAGGAGTCTTACGCAGAAACCCAGATGCAAAATGGAAAATGCAACCAGAATTTATTGAAAGAATTAAAAACACACAAGCTGAAATTTTGAGCACCTATTCTAGAATGGTGAAATCTGGTGGTAAATTAGTCTATGCAACTTGCTCTATTTTACCCTCTGAAAACCAAGAACAAGTCGAAAAATTCTTAGCGTCAGAATTCGGAAAAGACTTCTCTTTAGTCAAAGATAATAAGATATTATCTCATGAAACTGGATACGATGGTTTCTATATGGCTTTACTGGAAAAGAAATAATTTACGTATTTCATCTATAAAATTCGTATTTTATCGTTAAAAAGATTAAATTTGCCTCAATAATAAAGACTAAAATAGTTGCATTGTACTTTTGCAAACAACTTATAACAACCCAAATTACATTATGAAACACATTTACTTACTATTAACTGTATTAATTTCAACGTTCACTTTCGCGCAAGTGCCAGCAAACTATTATAGTAGTGCTACTGGAACAGAATATACGCTAAAAACACAGTTAAAAGACATTATTAATAACGTCAATGATGGACTATCTCCAGAATACATCTCTACAGATCCAGGTTATGGTGCACTTTATAATACCTATTTAACATCTGATGTTGATTTATATTACGAAAACAATGGATCTATGTTAGATATGTATACAGAGAACCCAACTGGTGCAGATATACACGAATTTTTCTATAATTCAAATCCAAGCCAACAAGATATGGGAACTGGAGGAACAGCTGAAGGACAATTTTACAACAGAGAGCATATCATTCCGCAATCTACTTTTGGAAGTGCTTCACCAATGCGTTCTGATGCACACTTTGTGGTGCCAACAGATAAATACATCAATGGACAACGTGGTAGTTTTCCTTTTGGAGTTGTAGCTACTCCAAGTCCTATGCCATATTCTAATGGATCTAAAAGAGGGTCAAGTGCTGTTGTTGGTTATTCAGGAACTGTTTTTGAACCTATTGATGAATTTAAAGGAGATATTGCCAGAATGCATTTTTATTTTGCAACACGTTATGAAAGCACTGTAGCAGGTTATAATTACGACATGTTTAATAATACAAGTGATCAAGTATTTACTGATGCCTTTTTAGATTTGTTACTAACATGGCACAATAATGATCCTGTGTCGCAAAGAGAAATTGATAGAAATAATGCCATCTTTGCAATACAAAATAATAGAAACCCTTTTATTGATCATCCAGAGTATGTAAATGCTATTTGGAATCCTACAGCAGATACACAAGCACCAACTACTCCAACTAATTTAGTAGCCTCTAATCCAACTGCTACAACTGTGGACTTGGCATGGACAGCGTCTACAGATAACGTAGGTGTTGTTAGTTATGACATATATATTGGAGGAGCTTTATACACCAATACTGGATCAAATAATACTACTTACACCGTAACTGGATTAAATCCAGAAACTACTTATAGTTTTACGATTTTAGCAAAAGACGCAGCAGGTAATATGTCTGCATTAAGTACTTCTGCTTCAGAAACAACATTAGCAGGAAGCTCTGGTGGTGGTGATTTATTCTTTTCGGAATATATTGAGGGATCTAGTAACAACAAAGCTTTAGAGATTGCAAACTTTACAGGTACTGATATTACAGATTTATCTATCTATGAATTAAGAATTAGTTCTAATGGTAACGCATCATGGACTGGAACATATAATTTTCCTGGTGGTGCATCCATTACTAACAATGATGTTTATGTTATCGGAAATGGTAGTTTAGCAGTGTGTACAGGAGCTGTAGATGATTCTAATAACACCATTACTGGATTTAACGGTAATGACGCTATTGGACTATTTAAAAATGGAACACTTATAGACATTTTAGGAACTTTAGGAGATAATTCTACTTATGCTCAAAATACAACTTTGGTCAGAAAATCTACTGTAGCTGGAGGAAATACAGTATTTGATTTAAACGAGTGGGATTCTTTTGCATCAAACACTTGTGATGACTTAGGTCAACACACACAATCAACTTTAAGCACAGTAGATGTTAGCATAAATAAATTTAAAATCTATCCTAATCCAATTAAAGGAAACCTTTTGACTATTGAAAATATTGAAAACACACGTTTCGAAATTTACAATATTTTAGGAAAGAAAATTTTAACAGGTACTATTACACCTAATAATAATAAAATAAGTGTGTCATCGCTTAACCAAGGTGTGTATATTTTAAAGTTAAATAACAGCAACGGTACTATCACTAAAAAACTAATTAAAGAATAATTCATTATACAAATTGCATATAGAAAAAAGCGACTTTTAGTCGCT
This sequence comes from Olleya sp. YS, assembly GCF_029760915.1. Taxonomy (NCBI): domain Bacteria; kingdom Pseudomonadati; phylum Bacteroidota; class Flavobacteriia; order Flavobacteriales; family Flavobacteriaceae; genus Olleya; species Olleya sp. YS. Next base: position 174,177 of record NZ_CP121685.1, read on the forward strand.
TTTTTTATGTTTAAAACCTAGTGAATAACTCTTAAATTAAGCTGAAATTTTTATAAGCTATTCTAACTAAAAAACTTAAATTTGTGACTTGTAAAAACAACACTCAAACTAAAATATAATGATTCATTTCTTCGGAAACCAAAACAGCAAAGTCTTTGCTGTTCAAGCAACAAAAGAATTATCAACGCAAACCATCTCTAAATTGATATGGTTATTTGGCAACCAGCCAAAAATAGAACAAGCATCATTAGATGCTTTTTTTGTTGGTCCTAGAGCTGCTATGATTACTCCATGGAGTACCAATGCAGTGGAAATTACCCAAAATATGGGTATTGCAGGCATTATTAGAATTGAAGAGTTTGAAACTTGCGCATCAGATTTTAAAGGCTTTGACCCTATGATTTCTGAAAAATACAATGGTTTAAATCAACAATCTTTTACCATTGATATTCAACCAGAAACCATCTTAAATATTGAAGATATTGCTGCCTATAACCAACAAGAAGGTTTAGCCTTAAACGAAGAGGAAATTGAATATTTGGAAGGTGTTTCAAAAAAAATAGGTCGACCACTAACCGACTCGGAAGTATTTGGTTTCTCACAAGTTAATTCAGAGCATTGTCGTCATAAAATATTTAACGGAACGTTCATAATCGATGGTGTTGAAAAACCGACTTCATTATTCAAATTAATTAAAGAAACGTCCAAGCAACATCCCAACGATATTGTTTCAGCCTATAAAGACAATGTGGCTTTTATCAAAGGTCCAACAGTCGAACAATTTGCACCTAAACGAGCAGACATACCTGATTTTTATGTCAAAAAAGGTTTTGATTCTGTTATTTCGCTTAAAGCGGAAACACATAACTTTCCAACTACAGTTGAGCCTTTTAATGGAGCAGCAACAGGTTCTGGTGGAGAAATTAGAGACCGTTTAGCTGGTGGAAAAGGGTCTTTACCACTAGCTGGAACAGCGGTTTACATGACATCTTATTCAAGATTGGAAGACAATAGACCTTGGGAACAGAGTATGGAAGCACGTCCTTGGTTATACCAAACACCAATGGATATTTTAATTAAAGCTAGTAATGGCGCATCAGATTTTGGCAACAAATTTGGACAGCCTTTAATCTGCGGTTCGGTTTTAACTTTCGAACACGACGAAAGCAAAAGCACTATTATTAACGGTGAAAAACGAACCAATCGTAAAATTGGTTACGATAAAGTCATCATGCAAGCTGGAGGTATTGGTTATGGGAAAGCAGATCAGGCTATTAAAGACATCCCTAAAGAAGGTGACAAAATTGTAATTCTTGGTGGTGAGAACTACAGAATTGGTATGGGTGGAGCTGCTGTATCTTCAGCAGATACTGGAGAATTTTCTACAGGAATTGAGCTTAATGCAGTCCAACGATCTAATCCAGAAATGCAAAAACGTGCTGCCAATACTGTTAGAGGTATGGTAGAAAGTGAACAAAACCATATTGTCTCTATTCACGATCATGGAGCAGGTGGACATTTAAATTGCTTATCAGAATTAGTTGAAGATACAGGTGGAAAAATAAATTTGGACACTTTACCAGTTGGTGATCCAACCTTATCTGCCAAAGAAATTATTGGTAACGAATCCCAAGAACGTATGGGATTGGTCATTGCTAATAAACATTTAGATACTTTACAACGTATTGCAAATCGAGAACGTTCTCCAATATATACTGTTGGCGATGTTACAGGAGATAACAGATTTACTTTCGAATCTGAAACCCCTGGTAATAAACCAATGGATTTAGCTTTAGAAGATATGTTTGGAAGTTCTCCTAAAACCATAATGCAAGATGTAACTGTAGACCGTAATTATGGTGGGATTTCATACAATCCAGATAATTTCTACGACTATCTAGATCAAGTATTACAGCTAGAAGCTGTAGCTTGTAAAGATTGGTTAACAAATAAAGTAGACCGTTGTGTTGGCGGTAAAGTTGCTAAACAACAATGTGTTGGTCCATTACAACTACCACTTAACAATGTTGGTGTTATGGCTTTAGATTATAATGGAAAAGAAGGTATTGCCACTTCTATAGGGCACTCACCTATTTCAGGACTAATAGATCCTATCGCTGGAAGTAGAAATAGTATTACTGAAGCATTAACCAATATTATGTGGGCACCTTTAAAAGAGGGATTAAAAAGTGTGTCACTATCTGCAAACTGGATGTGGCCTTGTAAAAATGAAGGTGAGGATGCAAGATTATATGAAGCTGTACAAGCTATTTCAGAATATGCGATAGACTTGGGTATCAATGTACCTACTGGAAAAGATTCGCTGTCTATGAAGCAAAAATACCCTAATGAAGAAGTTATTTCTCCTGGAACGGTTATTATTTCTGCTGCAGCAAATTGTAATAATATAAAAAATGTAGTCGAGCCTGTTTTTAAACTTGATGGAGGTAATATTTATTACATCAATCTATCACAAGACGACTTTAAATTAGGCGGAAGCTCTTTTGCTCAAATACTAAATAAAGTTGGTAGTAACACACCAAATGTTAAAGAGGCAACTTATGTTAAAACTGTATTTAATACCATACAGCAATTAATAAATAATAACCAAATTGTAGCAGGTCATGATGTTGCTTCTGGTGGATTAATTACAACTTTACTAGAACTATGTTTTGCAGACATCAATTTAGGTGCAGAATTAGACATAACCTCTTTAAACCAAAAAGATTCTTGTAAAGTACTGTTTTCTGAAAATTCTGGAATAGTGTTTCAATCAAAAGATACATCAATTGAAAAAGTACTTTCTGATGCAAATATTCAGTTTCATAATATTGGAAAAGTTACTAATTCAGATGTGTTAAGTATTATTAATAATACAGAAGTTTTTACAATGACAGTGTCGCGATTAAGAGACATGTGGTATAAAACGTCTTATTTATTAGACCAAAAACAAACAGCAAATAATTTAGCAGAAATACGTTACTTGAATTATGCTAAACAACCTTTAAAATACTACTTTCCTAAACATTTTACTGGGCTTTTACCAAATATAGAAGCAAGCAAATCAAGACCTAAAGCTGCTATATTACGTGAAAAAGGTAGTAATTCTGAACGTGAGATGGCAAATGCCATGTATTTAGCTGGTTTTGATGTTAAAGACGTCCATATGACCGATTTAATTTCTGGACGAGAAACTTTAGAAGATATTCAATTTTTAGGAGCTGTTGGTGGTTTTTCTAATAGCGATGTTTTAGGTTCTGCAAAAGGTTGGGCTGGAGCTATTAAATATAACGAGAATGCCAATAAAGCTATTAACAATTTCTTTAAGAGAGACAACACACTTTCTGTAGGAATCTGTAATGGTTGCCAATTGTTTATGGAATTAAATTTAATAAATCCAGAGCATGATGTGCACGGAAAAATGCATCATAATGATTCTAAAAAACACGAAAGTGCTTTTACCTCAGTTACAGTACAAGAAAATAATTCAGTGATGTTATCAACGCTTAAAGATGCAACATTAGGTGTTTGGATTAGTCATGGCGAGGGAAAATTTCATTTACCTAAATCTGAAAAAGATTATAATATTGTTGCTAAATATGGTTACGATAATTATCCTGCCAATCCAAACGGATCAGATTTTAACACAGCAATGTTATGTGATAAAACAGGTCGTCACTTAGTGATGATGCCACACATAGAGCGTTCTATTTTTCAATGGAATTGGGCAAACTATCCAGACAAAAGGACAGACCAAGTTTCTCCATGGTTAGAGGCTTTTGTGAATGCTAGACTTTGGATTGAAAATAAAAACACAAATTAGTTTAATGATTATAATATTTTTCTTACGTTTATAGGGTAATAATTCAGAAGATCCCTCTATAAATGAATTTTAAATACATAGAATGTGTTAACGATAATCCGTTAATAAACAATTTTTATGAACTCAATGTTGGCAACTCTAGTATACCTTTACATTCTAAAGTAATACCAACTGCCCAGTGCCATATTATTTTTTTAAAGTCATCTACTCCTATTGAAATAGTCCTAAAAAACAATACTTATAAAAATATTGGGTTGGTTGTTTTAGGGCAGTCTTACAAATCCTATCAACTAAATGCCAAAGCTGCATATTATAATTTTGGAATTAACTTTCATCCAACTGGATTATATAAACTTCTAAAAAGAGATATTTCTAAATTAACGGATAAACATGAAAAATTATCAGAAGTGAGTTTGGATTTATTCAATCTATTAAACCCATTATTTGAAGAACAACTAGATTGTAATATACTAGCAAAAAAAATTGAAAAACAACTTTTAAATATAGAAATATTCGAAAACAAGAATACAGAACTTGTAGATGAAGCCATTAAACTTATTTATAATAAGGAAGGTAAAATAAACGTAGACGAATTATTAAAATCTATACCAATTTCTCAAAAACACTTAGAGGTACAATTCAAAAAAATAGTAGGTTTAACTCCTTTAAAATTTATAAAACTTTATAAATTTTTAAACTTAATGAAGAAATACGAATCTAAAAAAGCCTCAATATCTCAACTCATTGAATATTATGGTTATTATGATTTATCTCATTTCACTAAAGACTTTATGCTCTTTATGAATCAGAAACCAACAGAGTACTTCAAATCAGATAACGAATTTTTAAATAATTACTTAAAAAGGTAATATTTACACTTTTAAGTAATTTTTACGATTTTTTACATCTTAAGTATCAAAGTTTTTACATAATTTAGCTAACGGATTTATGCATTTTATTTAATTTAAATGAAAGTTAAGGGATTCATTTAAAAATAGTTAGTTATTAAATAAAAATCAACAAAGCATTTATTCACGCTATCAATCAGTTAGCTGGGAGCTGTTTAAATACAGCTCCTTTTTCTTGTTTATATTTGAAATAGATTTAAAATTTCATACTTTGCAAGACTTAATAACTTCGCACATTAACTAATGATAGAAATTACACGTCTTTTTGATTTTCCTTATTACCAACTAGAAAAATACAACCTTGATGCTGCTTTAGTAACAAAAAAAGATGGCGTTTGGGAGAAAACATCTACTAGAGAGTATCTTGATAAAGCCAATGCAGTAAGTAGAGCATTATTAAAATTAGGTGTAAACGTAAATGATAAAATCGCTATAATATCTTCCAATAACAGAACAGAATGGAATATTATGGATATCGGTATTTTACAATTAGGTGCTCAAAACATACCTATTTATCCAACAATTTCTGCAGAAGATTATGAATATGTTTTAAACCATAGCGAATCAATCTACTGCTTTGTATCAGATAAAGAAGTTTTAGACAAAGTCAATAAAGTTAAAGCTAATACCAAGGTAAAAGAGGTGTATAGCTTTGACCAAATTGAAGGTTGTAAACATTATTCAGAATTATTCGAATTAGGAAAAGACACTAATAACCAAGAAGAAGTAGAAGCTAGAAAAAATGCAGTTAAACCAAAAGACTTAGCAACAATTATATATACTTCAGGTACAACAGGAAAACCTAAAGGTGTTATGCTATCTCATGATAATATAACCAGTAATGTATTAAGTAGCGTGACAAGATTGCCATTATCAGAAGGAAATCCAAAAGTATTAAGCTTTTTACCTATATGCCATATTTTTGAACGTGTCCTTATATATATATATCAGCACGCAGGAGTATCTATTTATTATGCAGAAGGTATAGACAAAATAGGTGACAACGCTAAAGAAATTAAACCAAATTTAATGAGTGTTGTACCAAGACTTTTAGAAAAAGTTTATGATAAAATATATGCTAAAGGTGCCGACTTAACTGGTATAAAAAGCAAATTATTCCATTGGGCAATCGCTTTAGGAGAACAATGGGAACCTTATGGCAAAAATGGCGCATGGTATGAATTTAAACTTAAAATTGCTAGCAAATTAATTTTCAGCAAATGGCGTGAAGCACTAGGTGGAGAATTAACCACTATGGTATCTGGTAGTGCTCCATTACAACCAAGACTAACCCGCGTGTTTTGCGCAGCAGGAATGCAAGTTATGGAAGGCTACGGATTAACAGAGACCTCACCAGTCGTATCTGTTGGTCAATATGACGGTAATATGTTTAAAGTAGGTACTGTTGGTAAACCCATAGATGGTGTAGAGGTTAAAATTGCTGAGGATGGAGAACTTTTAATTAAAGGTAGAAATGTCATGATGGGTTATTTTAAAGACCCAGAAAAAACTGCAAGTGTCATGACTGGCAATTATTTTCATACAGGTGATAAAGGAGAAATAGATCCAGATGGTTTCTTAAAAATTACTGGTCGTAAAAAAGAAATGTTTAAAACCTCAGGAGGAAAATACGTTATACCAACATTATTAGAGAATCAACTAAAACAATCTCGATTTATAGAACAAGTTATGGTGGTTGGTGAAGGCGAAAAAATGCCTGCTGCAATTATTCAACCTAATTTTGAATTTATTCAAGAATGGATAGATAGAAAAGGAAAAAACATTGAAAAAACTAATGCTGTTATTGCTGCTTCTGAAGAAATCATTAGTAGAATACAACAAGAAGTTGACCAATGTAATACACACTTTGGTAAATGGGAGCAAATTAAACGATTTGAGCTAACTCCGGAAATCTGGACAATTGATGGTGGACATTTAACACCTACAATGAAAATGAAACGAGACATAATAAAGGGTATTTATCAAAATTTGTACGATAAAATATACCGTTGCTAAATTGACTAAAGCTATCTTATTTACAGATAGCTTTTTTTATGCACAATTTTAAATTTATTATGCATGCATAATAAATTTTTACTATCTTTGGAAATGTAACTATTAATTACGTTATAACAAATGAAAGATAGAACCATTGATTACATACTCAGAACCACATGGTTAGCAGTCAATAAAATGTATAACGAGGAAGCTGCCAAATTTGGAACCACTATGGCAACTGGTTTTACATTATTAAGTATTGACCCAGAAAATGGTACGCCTTCTACTTCACTTGGTCCTATTATGGGTATGGAAGCCACAAGTCTTTCTAGAATTTTAAAACGAATGGATGAGTTAGACTTAATAGAACGTAAACCAAATCCTAATGATGGACGCGGAGTTTTAATTCACTTAACACCATATGGCAAAGAAAAACGCAAAGATGCAAAAGAGCGTGTATTAGTGTTCAATGAAGCTATTAGAGAACACGTTTCCGAAGAAAAACTAAAACACTTTTATGAAGTTTCAGATACTATAAACGAGTTAATTTCCAATAAAAAAATATATACTAAAGAATCTATAATATAATATGAGCAAACGTAGAATTAAAAAAATAGCCATTATTGGTTCAGGAATTATGGGAAGCGGTATCGCTTGTCATTTTGCTAACATTGGTGTAGATGTTTTATTGTTAGACATCGTTCCTAGAGAATTAAATGATAAAGAAAAAGCTAAAGGTCTAACTTTAGAAGATAAAGTAGTTAGAAACAGATTAGTAAATGATGCTTTAACAGCTTCATTAAAATCTAAACCCTCTCCTATTTACCATCCATCTTTTGCAAGTCGAATTACTACTGGAAACTTAGAAGACGATATTGCTAAAGTTGCAGACGTAGATTGGATTATGGAAGTTGTTGTTGAAAGATTAGACATCAAACAACAGGTATTTGAAAAATTAGAAAAATACCGTACTCCTGGTACATTAATTACATCTAACACGTCAGGAATTCCTATTAAATTCATGAGCGAAGGACGTAGCGAAGATTTCCAAAAACACTTCTGCGGAACGCATTTCTTTAATCCTGCACGTTACTTAAAGTTATTCGAAATTATTCCTGGTCCCAAAACAAATCAAGACGTTTTAGATTTCTTAAATGAATATGGAGAAAAATTCTTAGGTAAAACATCCGTTATTGCTAAAGACACTCCTGCTTTCATTGGAAACCGTATAGGAATTTTCAGTATACAAAGTCTTTTTCACGCAGTTAAAGAATTAGATTTAACTATCGAGGAAGTTGACAAATTATCAGGACCAGTTATTGGTCGTCCTAAATCAGCAACATTTAGAACTGTTGATGTTGTAGGTTTAGATACTTTAGTTCACGTAGCAAACGGAATTAGAGAAAATTGTCCTGATGACGAACGTTCAGAATTATTCAAATTACCTAGTTTCATCAATACCATGATGGAAAACAAATGGTTAGGTAGCAAAACTGGACAAGGTTTCTACAAAAAAAGTGTGTCTGCAGACGGTAAAAAAGAAATATTATCTCTTGACTTAAACACTCTAGAATATCGTTCTGCTAAAAAAGCAAAATTTGCAACATTAGAGTTAACCAAAACAGTCGATAAGGTTGTTGACCGATTTAAAATATTAGTAAAAGGAAAAGATAAAGCAGGTGAGTTTTATAGAAAAAGCTTCACTGCTTTATTTGCATATGTATCTAATCGTATTCCAGAAATATCAGACGAGCTGTATAAGATTGATGATGCCATGAAAGCTGGTTTTGGTTGGGAACATGGTCCTTTCCAAATTTGGGATGCAATTGGTGTAGAAAAAGGTATCGAATTAATGAAAGCCGAAGGTTTAGAGCCTGCTGCTTGGGTAAATGAAATGCTTACTTCTGGTAGTACATCTTTCTACACAGTAAAAGAAGGTGCAACATATTTCTATGATATCCCTTCTAAAACACAAACAAAAATACCTGGTCAAGACAGTTTCATCATCTTAGATAATATTAGAAAAACAAACGAAGTATTTAAAAATTCTGGCGTTGTTATTGAAGATTTAGGTGATGGAATCCTTAACGTAGAATTCCAATCTAAAATGAATACCATTGGTGGAGACGTACTAGCAGGTTTAAATAAAGGTATTGATTTAGCAGAAAAAGATTTTGCTGGATTAGTGGTTGGTAATCAAGGAGCTAACTTTTCTGTTGGTGCAAACATCGGAATGATTTTTATGATGGCTGCAGAGCAAGAGTATGATGAGCTAAATATGGCTATCAAATACTTCCAAGACACTATGATGCGTATGCGTTACTCGTCTATCCCAACTATTTCTGCTCCTCACGGTATGGCTTTAGGTGGTGGTTGTGAATTATCATTACACGCAGACAAAGTTGTCGCAGCAGCAGAAACCTATATGGGACTTGTAGAATTTGGTGTTGGTGTTATTCCTGGTGGTGGAGGCTCTAAAGAAATGGCTTTGAGAGCACAAGACCTTTTCCAAAAAGGAGACGTACAACTTAATGTCTTGCAAGAACATTTCTTGACCATAGGTATGGCAAAAGTATCGACTTCGGCTTATGAAGCGTATGATTTAAACCTATTACAAAAAGGAAAAGATGTTGTGGTTGTAAATAAAGACCGTCAAATAGCTGTAGCAAAACAACACGCTATGTTAATGGCAGATTCTGGTTACACACAACCTGTAAAACGTAAAGATGTAAAAGTATTAGGTAAACAAGCATTAGGTATGTTTTTAGTAGGGACAGACTCTATGCAAGACTCTAACTACATCTCAGAACACGATATGAAAATTGCTAACAAATTAGCTTACGTCATGGCTGGAGGTGATTTATCAGAACCAACTTTAGTTAGCGAGCAATATTTATTGGATTTAGAGCGTGAAGCTTTCTTAAGTTTATGTACAGAACGTAAAACTTTAGAGCGTATTCAACACATGTTAACCAAAGGAAAACCACTTCGCAACTAGTTGCGAAAAGTAAAAAGGGAAAAGTAATTAGGGATTAGAAAATCACTAACTACTAATTACTAAAAACTAAATACTAAAATAAAAATGAAAACAGCATATATAGTAAAAGCATACAGAACAGCAGTTGGTAAAGCACCAAAAGGCGTGTTCCGTTTTAAAAGAACTGATGAATTAGCTGCAGAAACTATCAAATACATGATGAAGGAACTGCCTAATTTAGATCCAAAACGTATTGACGATGTGATTGTTGGTAACGCAATGCCAGAAGGCTCTCAAGGTTTAAACATGGCACGTTTAATCTCTTTAATGGGATTAGATATTGTAGATGTTCCTGGAGTAACTGTTAACCGTTTTTGTTCGTCTGGAGTAGAAACAATTGGTATGGCAACTGCAAAAATACAAGCCGGAATGGCAGATTGTATTATTGCTGGTGGTGCAGAAAGCATGAGTAGTGTACCAATGACAGGTTTTAAACCAGAATTAAATTACGACGTTGTAAAATCTGGTCATGAAGATTATTATTGGGGAATGGGAAATACTGCAGAAGCTGTTGCAAAACAGTTTAAAGTATCTCGTGAAGATCAAGATGAGTTTGCATACAATTCACATATGAAAGCATTAAGAGCGCAAGCTGAAAATCGTTTTCAAGATCAAATTGTACCAATTGAAGTAGAACAAACTTATATTGATTCAAACGGAAAAAAAGCAACCAAATCTTACACAGTAACTAAGGATGAAGGTCCACGTAAAGGAACTAATCTTGAAGCTTTAGCAAAACTTAGAGCAGTATTTGCTGCTGGAGGAAGTGTTACAGCTGGTAATTCATCGCAAATGAGTGATGGCGCAGCTTTTGTAATGGTTATGAGTGAAGATATGGTTAAAGAACTAGGTTTAGAACCAATTGCAAGAATGGTAAACTATGCTGCTGCAGGAGTTGAGCCTCGAATTATGGGTATTGGACCAGTAAAAGCCATTCCAAAAGCATTAAAACAAGCAGGTTTAAAACAAGACGATTTAGCGTTAATTGAATTAAATGAAGCGTTTGCTTCTCAATCATTAGCTGTAATTAGAGAATTAAACCTTAATCCTGATATTATTAACGTCAATGGTGGTGCAATTGCACTTGGTCATCCATTAGGATGCACAGGAGCTAAACTATCTGTACAACTTTTTGATGAAATGCGTAAGCAAGACATGAAAGGTAAATATGGTGCAGTTACTATGTGTGTTGGTACTGGGCAAGGTGCTTGTGGAATATTCGAATTTTTAAACTAATAAAAAACTTAATACAAAATAATAAAATGGAAGCAACTGAAAAAGACATCTTAAGAGGAGGGCAATTCCTTGTAAAAGAAACAAATTGTGAAGACATTTTTACTCCTGAAGATTTTTCAGAAGAGCAAAACATGATGAAAGAAGCGGTAATGGAATTTAATGACCGCGAAATTATTCCTTATAAAAATAGATTTGAAGCTAAAGATTATGCATTAACAGAAGACGTGATGCGTAAAGCTGGAGAACTTGGCTTTTTAGGAGTTGCAGTTCCTGAAGCCTATGGTGGATTGGGAATGGGATTTGTTTCCACGTGTTTAACTTGTGATTATATTTCTTCTGGAACTGGATCTTTTAGTACTGCTTTTGGTGCGCATACAGGAATTGGTACGATGCCAATTACTTTATATGGTACCGAAGAACAAAAACAAAAATATGTGCCAAAACTAGCTACTGGAGAGTGGTTTGGTGCATACTGTCTAACAGAGCCTGGTGCAGGTTCTGATGCAAATTCTGGTAAAACAACCGCAGAATTAAGTGCAGATGGAAAATCATACAAAATTAACGGTCAAAAAATGTGGATTTCAAATGCAGGTTTCTGTAGTTTGATGATTGTTTTTGCACGTATCGAAGATGATAAAAATATTACTGGTTTTATCGTAGAATATGACCCAGAAAACCCTAATGGAATTACTTTAGGTGAAGAAGAGCATAAATTAGGTATTCGTGCATCTTCAACTAGACAAGTATTTTTTAACGACTGTGTAGTACCTGTAGAAAATATGTTAGCAGGTCGTGGTGAAGGATTTAAAATTGCCATGAATGCACTAAACGTTGGTCGTATAAAATTAGCTGCTGCATGTTTAGATTCTCAAAGACGAATTTTAACAACTGCTGTTAATTATGCTAACGAGCGTAAACAATTTAAAACGCCTATTGCAGACTTCGGTGCTATTAAAACCAAATTAGCAGAAATGGCTGCTAGTGCTTATGCTGGAGAGTCTGCAACGTACAGAGCTGCAAAAAATATAGAAGACAGAATAGCTTTAAGAGTTGCTGGTGGAAACACACATCAAGAAGCAGAATTAAAAGGTGTTGAAGAATATGCAATAGAATGTTCTATCTTAAAAGTTGCAGTGTCTGAAGATGTACAGAATTGTGCAGATGAAGGAATCCAAATATTTGGAGGAATGGGATTCTCTGAAGAAACACCAATGGAAGCAGCTTGGAGAGACGCACGTATCGCTCGTATTTACGAAGGTACTAATGAGATAAACCGAATGTTAGCGGTTGGAATGCTTGTTAAAAAAGCAATGAAAGGGCATGTTGACCTATTAGGCCCAGCTCAAGCAGTTCAGGAAGAATTAATGGGTATACCATCTTTTGACACACCTGATTACTCTGAATTATTTTCAGAAGAAAAAGAAATGATTAAAAAGCTAAAAAAGACCTTTTTAATGGTTGCTGGTGGAGCAGTTCAAAAATACGGACCACAATTAGAAGATCACCAACAGTTATTAATAGCAGCTGCAGATATTTTAATTGAAATCTATATGGCAGAATCTGCAATTTTAAGAACAGAGAAAAACGCAAAACGTTTTGGTGAAGAAGCACAATCTGCACAAATCGCTATGGCTAAATTATACTTATACCACGCAGTAGATACTGTTGAAGAAAAAGGAAAAGAAAGTATTATTTCTTTTGCAGAAGGTGATGAGCAACGTATGATGCTAATGGGTCTTAAGCGTTTTACAAAATATGCTAACTATCCAGATATCGTAGATTTACGTATTGAAATAGCAGAAAAAGTTAAAGCAGAAAACAAATACTGCTTTTAATAGTTAAGTTTTAGTTTTAATTACCCCTAAAAAAGCTGTTTTATAATGAAACAGCTTTTTTATTTCGTTAAAAAAACCACCCTTGTTGGAGTGGTTTTCTAATTTTCATTAATTTAGAAGAAAATTAGTCAAAATGAAAAAATTAATACTCCCTATACTCCTACTTTCAATTTCAGTTTCCTTAGCTCAAACTAATCAAAAAATATATGATATAATCGAATCTGTTTCAGCAGAACGAATCGAGAAAAACATACAAACATTAGTCGATTTTGGTACTAGGAATACGTTTAGTGATACTATCTCAGAAACCAGAGGGATTGGTGCAGCACGACGTTGGATAAAATCGGAATTTGAAACCATTTCCAAAAACTGTAATAACTGCTTAAACACGTTTTATCAAAAAGATTTTGTGACTAAAGAGGGGAATCGTCGTGTGCCTCATGATGCTTGGATAGTTAATGTTGTTGCTATTCAAAAAGGAACAAAATATCCAAATCGCTACATTATTATAAGTGGTGATATCGACTCCAGAGGTAGTGATACTATGGAGTTTACTAAAGATGCTCCAGGCGCAAACGATAATGCTTCTGGCATGGCAGGAACTATTGAAGCTGCTAGAGTACTGTCAAAATATAAATTTGAAAACAGCATTGTTTATGTTGGTTTATCTGGTGAAGAACAAGGATTATTTGGTGGTGCAGGATTAGCAAAATATGCTCAAGAACAAGGATGGGACATTATTGGAATTTTAAATAACGACATGATAGGAAACATCAAAGGTGTAGATGGCGTAATAGATAATCGCACATTTAGAATTTTCTCAGAACCTGTTCCTCCTACCGAAACTGAACGCGAACGTACTTTAAGACGTTTTTATGGTGGTGAAATTGATGGAATATCGCGTCAACTAGCACGCTATGTGCATAAAAACGTAAAAACCTACATGCCTGAAATGAATCCGATGATGGTTTACCGATTAGATCGCTTTGGACGTGGTGGACACCATAGACCGTTTAACGACTTAGGATTTGCTGGAATCAGAATCATGGAAGCTCATGAAAATTACACACAACAACATCAAGATATTAGAGAAGAAGATGGTATACAATATGGAGATGTCATAGAGCATGTTAATTTTGATTACGCCAAAAAATTAACAGCAGTTAACGCCATAAATTTAGCTAGCTTAGCTTGGGCACCTCCTGCTCCTAAAACAGTTGCTATTGGTGGTATTGTTGAACCTTCAGTTAAACTTAAATGGGATAAAGTAGAAGGTGCAGTTGGTTATAAAATTTATTGGCGTGACACCACCTCTCCTACTTGGGATAACAGTCGTTATGTTGGTGATGTATCAGAATTTATGCTAGATGGTATTGTTATTGATAACTATTTCTTTGGGATTGCTTCTGTAGGTAAAGACGGTTTTGAAAGTCCAGTTGTATTTCCTAATAAAATCTTTAGATAATAAAAAATGAAAAACACACCATTTTCTTTAATTATGTTAGCTTTTTTGATGGCTAATACAATGTTTGCACAATTACTTCAAGAGAAAGAAAATTTTACAAGACAAGACACATTACGTGGCAGTATTACACCTGAGCGAGACTGGTGGGATTTAACGTATTATCATTTAGATATTACAGTCAGCCCAGACGACAAAACCATTTCGGGAGAAAACACCATTCAGTATAAAGTATTACAACCAAACCAAATTTTACAAATCGATTTGCAACCACCTCTAGTATTAACTAAAGTGACTCAAAACGGAAAATCGTTAGACATAAAACATGATGGAAATGCGCATTTTGTAACACTAAAAGATCAGCAACACATTGGTGACATAAATAGTGTTATAGCTTATTATGAAGGAACACCTCGAGAAGCAGTTCGCGCTCCTTGGGATGGTGGGATTTCTTGGAAAAAGGACAATAATGGAAATCATTTTGTAGCCTCGTCCTGTCAAGGTTTAGGAGCCAGCGTATGGTGGCCAAACAAAGATCATATGTATGACGAAGTTGATAGTATGCTAATAAGCGTAGAAGTGCCAAAAGGATTAACCAATGTATCTAATGGGAGACTTAGAAACGTTAAAGAAAAAGAAAACTCAACTACATTTCATTGGTTTGTAAGTAATCCAATTAATAATTATGGTGTAAATATTAATATTGGTGATTACGAAAATTTCTCAGAAGTTTATAAAGGTGAAAAAGGCGATCTGGATCTCAATTATTATGTTCTAAAAGACAATCTTGATAAAGCCAAAGAACACTTTAAAGACGCACCAAAAATGATGAAAGCATTTGAGCATTGGTTTGGACCTTACCCTTTTTATGAAGATAGCTTTAAGCTTGTCGAAGTGCCTTATTTAGGTATGGAGCATCAAAGCTCTGTTACCTATGGAAACCAATATAAGAAAGGCTATTTAGGTAACGATTTATCAAGAACTGGTTGGGGTTTAAAATTCGATTTTATTATTATTCACGAAGCTGGACACGAGTGGTTTGCTAATAATATAACTAACGTAGATATTGCAGACATGTGGATTCATGAAGGATTTACAGCCTATTCTGAAAATTTATTTTTAGATTATTATTATGGAAAAGAAGCATCTGCAGACTATGTAATAGGTACACGTGCAAATATTCAAAATGATAAACCTTTAATTGGTAAATACAATGTCAATAATGAAGGCTCTAGCGATATGTATTACAAAGGTGCTAATATGTTGCATACTTTACGACAGTTAGTGGATGATGATAAAAAATGGCGACAGATTTTAAGAGGTTTAAATTCAAACTTCTATCATCAAACCGTTACTACAAAACAAATTGAAAACTATATAGCAGAACAATCTGGCTTAGAGCTGAAAGGCTTTTTTAATCAGTATTTAAGAAGTACAAAAATCCCTGTTTTAGAATATAAAATTGAAGATAAAAAGCTCACTTATAAATGGAATAATATTGTTGAAGATTTTAAAATGCCAATACAAGTTGAAATTGATGGACAAACACAATGGATTAACCCTTCATCAAAAAATCAAACTTTAAAATTAAAATCTAAAATTCCTGAAATCAAAATAGATAGAGATTTTTATATCGAAGTGAAAGCAATTTAAAATGGAGCTTCAAGAATATTACTTCGAATCTGATACAGAATGGCGCGAATGGTTACATGTTAATCACACAAACGATGAAGGCATTTACCTTATCTTTTATAAAGTAGGTCATAAAAACAAAAGCATGCGCTGGGAAGAAGCAGTAAAAGTCGCCTTGTGTTATGGCTGGATTGATAGTACTGTAAAAAGTTTAGGTAACGGAAAACGTAGACAATATTTTTGTAAGCGTAATCCAAAAAGTGTTTGGAGCGCACTTAACAAAAAGTACATTAAAGAATTAGAAGCTAAAAATTTAATGCATCCAAGTGGTTATGCTATTATCGAAATTGGTAAACAAAATGGTAGTTGGACAGCTTTAGATGATGTTGAAAATGGTATTGTTCCAGAAGCATTACAACATGCTTTTGATGCTAATCCTGTAGCATTTGAAAACTACAACAACTTTGCACCTTCTTACAGAAAAAGCTATTTGTATTGGTTAAATCAAGCTAAACGTGAGACAACTAGACAAAAAAGAATCGCAGAGATTATAAAACTTTGCGAAGCCAATATTAAATCCAGAAGTAATTGGTAATAGCTAAAACATTAATTTTTTAATATTATCCATATAGCCTCTACTGACTCTTAGTACGTCACCATTAAGCATAGTTACATCATAGCTCTTAGTATATTTATTAAGTTCTTTGACCTTGTTTAAATTAATTATTGAGGAACGATGCACTCTTATGAATATAGTATTATTTAGTTTTTCTTCCAATGTAGATATGCCATAATTACTTAAATATGTTTTGTTATCTACTATTATTTTAGAGTAATCACCATAAGCCTCAATCCTTACAACATCTTCCAAAGCAATGGTCACCAATTTATTTTGGCTTTGTACTAAAATACGTTCTGGTGACTTAGTAGTTTCTAATAACAAACTTTCTGCTAAGGGTCTAGCTTTATTAGTATGGTTACTTTTATTAGATTTTTCAACAGCTACTTTAAAACGATCTTTAGTATAAGGTTTTAAAAGATAGTCTATAGCATGTACCTCAAACGCTTTTAAAGCATATTGATCATAAGCAGTAGAGAAAATAATTTGTGGCAATTCTTCTAAATGTGTCAAAACATCAAAGCCAGTCATTCCTGGCATTTGGATATCTAAAAAGACCAGATCTGGTTTAAACTCGTTTATAATCTTTACTGCATCTACTCCATTATTGGCTTCACCTAACAATACTAAATCTGGAAAGTCTTCAAGATACTCTTTAATTAATTGTCTACCAGCAGCTTCGTCGTCTATGATAATTACTTTCCTCATATTTCAAAACTGATTTTTAAACCTTTAGGAGTGTTGTTTGATAACTTTAAAGTGGTATTATACATTTTTTCTAAACGTAATCTTGTATTTGTCAAACCAATACCCTTATTAAAAACCGCTTCTTTATTTTCAACTCCAATTCCAGTATCAGAAATTTCAAATGCTAATTGATTGTTTTTCTTTTTTATTGAAATAGTAATAGTTCCTCCTTCAATCAAAGACGATAAGCCATGTTTTATTGAATTTTCTACCAAAGGTTGTAATAGCATTGGAGGTATTAATTCATCTTTAATATGGTCCTCAACTTCAATGTTAACATGAAGCCTATCCTGAAAACGTTCTTTTTCTAAAGCCAAATACTTTTTGACAAATTCTAATTCTTCTTTGATGGTTACTTTTTCGACTTGAGATGCTTTAAGTTGATATCTAAACAAGTCTGATAACTCAGCAATCATATGTCGTGTTTTTTCGTTTTCAGCTGGTACTGATGCACTAATGGTGTTAAAAATATTATATAAAAAGTGTGGATTTAATTGGGCTTTAATAGCTGATAATTCACTTTTCAATGCAGCAGTTTTTAACTCGCCTTCAATTTTTAACTTTTGTTGATTTTCTTTAAAGTAGCGATAGGCAAAAAAACACCCAAACTGAATCATCATAAATAGTGATGGAATGTACCAATCCCAAACTGCACCCGCACCTCCTAAGTGCCAAATACCTATACTATCAAGAAAAACATATCTAGATTCTCTAATTATAAATACAATTATGGGAATTAACAGTACCACAACACCTATTTGAACTATAGTTTTTTTACGTTTTAAAAGGTGAACACCAATAAACCAAATAAATATTGACGCTATAAAATAAAATACGTATTGCATACCAGACATGTACCAATAGTCTCTAAGTTTAGCCCATCCCCAAAAACCTTCTGATGCATAATTATTTGCACTATACCATAATACAATTCTGTACAAAACTGAAAAGAACAGATAGAATAGAAAAATTATTATAATTTCTGTTTTAGTTATTTTTTTCATTTTTAAAAGTTTCATCAAATTTAAAAATACACTTTAATATTTAATATTACATATCGCTGAGTTGTCCTATTTTAAGTTTAGTTGTCCTATTCCCATTTAACTGCTTATAGTTCAATTGGACGATTCTGGATTTTATAAAATTGTTTTTCTCTAGATATTTGTATCAACAAAAACAAGTATCATGAAAAATCTATTGATAATATTGGCAACATCACTTATAAGTATAACAGTTGTCGCTCAACAAGGCGTAAAAGGAAAAGTAGTAGACGACCAATCACTTCCAATACCTGCAACAGTTGTATCTATTTACACTTTAAACAAAGAAAAATTTGTTAAAGCTGGTATTACAGAAGATAACGGAAACTTCGTAATAAGTACTATAGAAAATGGAACTTATATCATTGAAATTTCCAGCTTAGGGTTTAAAACCTATCTATCAGATAGTTTCAAAATTGATAACAACGTTAAGGATTTTAATACTATAGTCATGTCTACTGACACAGAGACATTGGATGAAGTAGTTATAGAAGTAGAAAAACCAATGGTACAAGTTTTAGCAGATAAAACAGTGTTTAATGTACAAAACACGATAAGCGCTACAGGAGATTCTGGGTTTGAATTACTTCGTAAAGCTCCTGGAGTTTTAATTGATAATAATGACTCTATAATTGTTGAAGGTAAAGCTGGTGTGCTAGTTTATATAGACGATAAACCTTCAGTTTTAAGAGGCGAGGATTTGGTAAACTACCTTAAAACAATTCAAGCTACAGATATTGATGCTATTGAAATTATCACACAACCCTCGTCAAAATACGATGCAGAAGGTAATGCTGGCATCATTAATATTAAATTTAAAAGAGATAAAAGTCTTGGAACTAATGGTAGTATTTCTAGCGGAATAACCTATGGCGATTTTGGTAGATACAACACGTCTGTATCATTTAATAATAGGAATAAAAAAACAAGTTTGTATGGATCATTCAGCAATAGTTTTGGAGACAGTTTTGGATTTATAAACCTGTATCGTACGCAAAATAACACCATTTTTGATGCTAAAACAGAAAGCGTTTATGGTAACAATAATAACAATGCTAGGATAGGTTTTGATTACTACGCCAATAAAAAATCAACTTTTGGTGTCATACTTACAGGTAATTTTAGTGATAATAATAACGAATCCAATTCCAGAACGCCTATAACACCTCAAGGTAATCAAACTCCAACAGAAGTTTTAGTTGCAGGCAGTTTTACAGATAATACATCTTCCAACCTATATTCTAATTTTAACTATAGATTTAAAACCGAAAAGGATTTGTCACTTAACATAGATGTAGATTTTGGTAAATATGGAAATGATCGAACCAACCTACAACCTAACCAATATTTTAATGGTGATGAAACACAATTAATAAGTGAGACTATTAATTACATGATAACACCAATAGACATTAATATTTTTACAGCTAAAGCTGATTTTGAAACCTCTTTTTTAAAAGGAAAAATTGGACTTGGTGTTAAATACTCTAAAATAAATACAGACAATCAGTTTGATTTTTACAATAGAATAAATGGGCAAGATATTCTAAATGAAGATCGCACAAACGATTTTAATTATGACGAACGTATCAATGCAGCCTATTTTAATTATAATAGAAGCTTTGAAAAATTAAATGTTCAACTAGGTATGCGAGTTGAGCAAACACAGTCTGATGGTATTTTAACAAGTACTCAAAACACAGAAAATGATAGAGTAAAAAGAAAATATACCAATTGGTTTCCAAGTGGAGGAATAACTTATCAAGTGAATCAAAAAAATAGTCTTGCCTTAACTTACAGCAAGCGTATTGCTAGACCTAACTACAGAAGTTTAAATCCGTTTGAGTATAATATAGATGAATTATCTTTTAGTAAAGGAAACCCTTTTCTACAACCACAATACACAGATAATTTAAAATTATCTCACACTTTTAATTATAGATTAAACACATCTATAAGCTATAGTTTTGTTAAAGATTTTTCTGCACAAGTGACAGAAGCAGTCGGAGAAGACAAAAACTTCTTAACTTCAAGAAACGTAGCCAACCAAAAGATATTTAACTTAGGTATTTCGTATCCAACCAAATTTAATGATTGGTGGAGTATTTACTTTAGTGTAAATGCGTTTAAAAGTATTTACGAAGCTACTAACCCAGATTTTATCTCTACAGAGCAAAACACCTTAAGCTTATATGCGCAAAACACATTTACGTTACCAAAAGGATTCAAAGCAGAAGTGTCAGGTTGGTACAGCTCGCCTTCAGTTTGGGGAGGAACCTACCAAACCAAAAGTTTAGGCTCGTTAAATTTAGCCATTCAAAAAAAGTTTATAGACAACAAGCTAACTGCTAGATTAGCTTTTAATGATGTATTATTTACATCTCCTTGGCGTGGTGACACGCAATTTGGAGATTTAGTTATCCTAGGAAATGGTGGTGGTGACAGTAGACAAATAAGATTTAACTTATCCTATAATTTTGGTAGAGATGATGTAAAAAAAGCAAGAAAAAGAAATACAGGTCTTGAAGACGAAAAAAACAGAATTTAATAATTAAAAATAAAAACTATGAAAACAAAAATTTTAACAACAGTAATGACCTTAATCTTTTTACTAGTATCAAATCTAGCATTTAGTCAAAATGACTATTTAAAAATTACAAGAAGCAATAATAATGACGATTTTATAAAGTATCCTCCAGGTACAACTTTTAAACTTAAAGACGAAAAAGGCAAAGTGGTTTACAGTGACACATCATCAAATCGAGAATTTATAATTGATAAGTCTTATACATTAACTGTGTTTCCTCCTTATAAAAAATCTTATAATACTTATAAGCTTACGGAAGGAAAACTAGAAATAAAAAACAATAAAGAATATTTTGTAGCATTAAAAAAACATAAAAAAAAGAGTAAAACTAGTCAGAACAATAAATCAAAAAACGATAGTCAGGATAACAATAGTGAAGTAACCTATACAGGTGGCATAAGTATGAAAAAAACATTGCTTCCGTCAGCTGAAAAACTTAACACTTACAATGCAACTTTTGAATTCAGCAATGGTATAAAAGCGTCGTACAAAGATGGAAAGATGATGGCGACATTAGATGGTAAGACACTAAAAATTGAAAATAAATATTTGATTTATTCTGACTATGGCTTAATTAAATTAAGTTACAATCCAAATAATGGTGAAACATGGTGGGTTTTTGATCCCAAAAAATAATAAAAAAAAAGGGAAGCAGTAGCTTCCCTTTTTTTATTAAATACCGCTTATAAAACTACCATAAGGGTCTTTAAATTGTAATCCTTCTGTAAATCTATATTTACTTAATTGCTTATACTCTACTAAAGCCCAAAGCACAAATTCCTTTACAAAATAACTTTCTTGTTTTGATAATTTGGGTTGGTACTCGCCTAACAAATCATCTAAAGGTGATACTGCATCTAGTAAGGCTTTATATTCTTTATCTCGTAAATCATCCAATAATTCGAAGCCTTCAGCATTATTAAAAAACCATGAGACAATATCGTCATACGGACTGTCATCTTCTTGTTTTTTTAGTTTTTCTATTTTTGGAAAAAATTCTGGAAACAAACTTTTTACTGCTTCGCCAATTAAATTATAAGCCACTTGTGCTGCACCTTCTTGCTCACCTTCATACACCAATTCTACCTTACCTGTAATGGCTGGAATAATTCCTAAAAAGTCAGATAATCTGACCGTTGTTGTTTTATCACCTGCTTTTAAACTACGTAACTCTGCTGTACTTAATAAATTTTCAAAAGCAGTAATACTTAATCGCGCACTAACACCACTTTTTTCGTCAATAAAATCACTTTCGCGAGCTTCAAACACAATTTGCTCTAATAAATCTTTAGCCAATTCTGGAACGTGAATGTTATCTTTTTGAAGTGCATCAGATTTTGCCTCTTGTTGCGTAATGATTTTTGCGGTTTCGATATCTGTAGGATAATGGGTTAAAATCTGTGAGCCAATTCTATCTTTTAAAGGCGTAACAATACTACCTCTATTAGTATAATCTTCTGGATTTGCTGTAAAGATAAACTGCATATCTAGTGGTAATCTCAACTTAAATCCTCTAATCTGAATATCGCCTTCCTGTAAAATATTAAATAAAGCGACTTGTATTCTAGCTTGTAAATCTGGTAACTCATTAATAACAAAAATACATCTATTAGCACGTGGAATCATTCCGTAATGGATGACTCTGTCGTCTGCATAACTCAATTTTAAATTAGCAGCTTTTATAGGATCTACATCGCCAATAATATCTGCAACTGTAACATCTGGTGTGGCTAGTTTTTCAGCAAAACGTTCGCTTCTATGTAACCAAGTAATTGGTGTAGCATCACCTTTTTCTTTAATTAATTCGGTTGCTAAGCGCGAGATTGGTTGTAGTGGATCGTCATTAATTTCTGAACCTTCAACTACTGGAATATATTCGTCTAACAAATTCAGCATTAAACGTGCTAAGCGTGTTTTGGCTTGACCACGTAATCCTAAAAAATTGATATTATGACGTGATAAAATAGCACGTTCCAACTCAGGAATTACAGTGTTTTCGTAACCATGAACACCTTTAAACGTGGTTTCTTTATTTTGTATTTTTTCAATTAAATTATATCTTAATTCGTCTTTAATAGATTTGCTTTGGTATTCAGCTTTTTTTAAATCTCCTAAAGTTTTTATTTCTTTTATATTCATATATTTTTTCTTTTGTGACATCTTGACTGCGCTCGATGTGACATTTTGTTTTAATTATTCAAAAAATTATTCATTAGAGTGAAAAAAAACTTTTCACTTTTAACTAACCCCTATCCTTTAATTCGTTTTTTTCTATTAGTTTCATAATCTTCAAAAATCATTTCGCCTAATCCTTTTAATCCTGTATAAAAAGCTTTTCCTTGATTGGCATGCGTAAATTCTTCTACAAATTGCATTAAATATGGGTCTTGTGCAATCATAAACGTAGTGATTGGTATATGCAATTTTCTAGCTTGCTGCGCTTGTGCGTAACATTTATTAGTGATGTAAGGATTTAAACCATTACTGTCTTTATAATAAGTTCCGTCAGGTAATCGCAAACAGCTTGGTTTACCATCAGTTATCATAAAAATCTGCTTATTGGTGTTGCGTTTTCGGCGTAATAAATCCATAGCTAATTGTAAGCCTGCAACTGTATTAGTATGATAAGGTCCAACGTTTAGATATGGTAAATCTTTAATTTTTATTGGCCAAGCATCGTTACCAAAAACCAAAATATCTAAGGTGTCTTTTGGATAACGTGTTGTAATTAATTCGGCTAAAGCCATAGCGACTTTTTTTGCAGGAGTAATTCGGTCTTCTCCATATAAAATCATACTGTGACTAATATCTATCATCAAAACCGTACTCATCTGCGATTTGTGAGTCGTTTCTTCTATAACCAAATCGTCTTCGGTTAATTTAAAATCTCCAATACCATTATTTATTTGTGCATTACGAAGACTTTCGGTCATAGACACTTTATCTAAAGCATCACCAAATTGGTAGTTTCTAAAATCACCAGTATGTTCGTCTCCTATGCCAACACCTTTACTTTTGTGGTTTCCAGAACCACTACGTTTGATGTTTCCAAATATTTGATCTAAAGCCGATTGTCTAATGGCACGTTCGGTTTTAGCTGTAATAGAAGTTCCTTTTTTACCATCAGGTTTAATCTCTTCTCTTATATAACCTTTGTCCTTTAAGTCTTCAATAAAATCTTCAATGGTATAATCAGGAGTAGTTAAATTGTATTCTTTATCCAATTCTCGTAGCCAATCTATAGCTTCATCAAAATCTCCAGAAGTATGTGTAATCAACTCTTTAAAAACATCAAAGAGTTTTTCAAAAGGGGTTTGCGAAGGCGAAGAATAAGGTTTAAACACAAACCCTTTTCTATTTAATTTTTCGTTTTTCATGCACTATAAAAATACTGCTTTATTTTATAAAAATTTTTAATAGTTTGTTAAAGCCTCAAAAAAAATTGAGTACTAAATAATTTCAGCATTTGTTTTAAATGTTTTAAATTGTTTGACATAACCAAAATCTAAAACACAATGAAAAAACTATTATTAATTCCTATAGTAGCTGCGTTAGCACTTAACATGTCTTGTAAAGAGTCTGCGTCAGAAAAATTAGTAGATGAAATGGAGGAACACCAAGAAAAAATGGAGACTCATGCGGACAATATAGAAGATGCTACAGAATATGTTGAAGAAGGATTTGAAAATTTAGAAGCTGCTGTAGAGTATTTTAAGAAAGCACTCGAAGAAGTTGAAGATCCTAAAGAGCGTAAAATTATTAGAGAACGTATTATTAAAATTATGGATGATATTGAGCTTAAAAATCAGTAAACTGACAATTAATACTACTAAAGCACACAAAAGTTAAAAAAGAAACTTTTATCTTTTTTGTTAGAATGCAAGATTTAATGTCTTGCATTTTTTTTATCTTCATGGCTTACAAAAAAAAACCGATGAAAAAATTATTTACGCTTACAATCTTCTTCTGCTTAACATTACTTTCTGCTCAGGAATTCTCAATGGATTTAGTCAAAAATATGAAACCTAGAAACATTGGTCCAGGAGGTATGTCTGGTCGTGTAACTAGCATTGACGTAGTACATAGTAATCCAGACATCATGTACGTTGGTACAGCTTCTGGTGGGCTTTGGAAATCGACTTCGGGAGGTATCCAATGGGAACCTGTTTTTGATAAGGAAGCGACCGCCTCTGTTGGTGCTGTAGCAATCCAACAATCCAACCCTAGTGTTATTTGGGTAGGAACAGGAGAGGGTAATCCAAGAAACAGTTTAAATGGTGGTTATGGTATATATAAATCGTTAGATGCAGGAAAAACTTGGACTCTAATGGGATTAGAAAAAACGCGTCACATTCATCGCGTTATTATAGATCCTACAAATCCTAACGTAGTTTACGCTGCTGCAATTGGTAGTCCTTGGGGAGAACACCCAGAACGTGGTGTGTATAAAACTATTGATGGTGGTAAAACTTGGAAAAAAATACTATTTGCTAATAATAAAACTGGTGCTGCAGATTTAATAATGGACCCAACCAATCCTAATAAATTAATTGCTACCCTTTGGGAACATAAGCGTGATCCTTGGTTTTTTAAATCTGGAGGAGCAGGTTCTGGTTTACATATCACTCATGATGGAGGAGAAAACTGGACCAAAATAACAGATAAAGAAGGCTTTCCTAAAGGTGAATTAGGACGAATTGGTGTTGCAATTGCAAGAAACAAGCCTAATATTATTTATGCGTTAGTTGAAGCTAAAAAAAACGCACTTTACAGAAGTGAAGATGGTGGTTTTAAATGGAAAAAAGTCAATGATAAATCAGACATTGGCAACAGACCATTTTACTATTCTGAAATCTATGTTGATCCACAAAACGAAAACAGAGTCTATTCCATCTACACCTATGTAAATGTTAGTGAAGATGGCGGAAAAAACTTCAAACAACTTATGCCAGCTTATGGTGTTAGTAATGGTGTACATCCAGATCATCATGCGTGGTGGATTCATCCAACTAATGGTAATTTTATGATAGATGGTAATGATGGTGGAATGAATATTACCAAAGATGGCGGTAAGAATTGGCGTTTTATTGGTAATCTTCCTATTGCTCAATTTTACCATATTAATGTTGATAATGAGTTTCCTTATAACGTCTATGGTGGTATGCAAGATAATGGATCATGGAGAGGTCCTGCTTACGTTTGGCGTGCGCAAGGTATACGTAATAGCTATTGGCAAGAAATTAGTTTTGGTGATGGTTTTGATGTCGTACCAGATAAAGACGACTCACGTTATGGATGGTCTATGAGCCAACAAGGTTATGTTAGCAGATACGATTGGCAAACTGGTAATAATTATGGTGTAAAACCAACACATCCAGATAAAGATGTAGTACTAAGATTTAATTGGAATAGTGCAATTAATATTGACCCTTTTGATAATAGCACCATCTATTTTGGAAGTCAATTTGTACATAAATCTACCGACAAAGGATTGACTTGGACAGTTATCTCACCTGACTTAACTACAAACGATCCAGACAAGCAAAAACAGCATGAAAGTGGCGGAATAACAATGGATGCAACAGGTGCAGAAAACCATTGTAGCATATTAGTTATCGAGCCTTCTCCAGTAGAAAAAGATGTACTTTGGATTGGTACCGATGATGGTAAAGTACACATCACAAAAAATGGAGGACAAACGTATGAAGATGTTTCTAATAACCTGAGAGGATTACCTAAGGGAAGTTGGATTCCACAAATAAAAGCTAGTAATAAAAATAAAGGTGAAGCTTTACTAATTGCCAACGATTATAGACGTTTCAACTACACACCTTATGCTTACAGAACTAAGAATTATGGAAAAACTTGGGAACGTATCGTAGATGAAAATGATGTAAAAAGTTACGCACTAGCAATAGTTGAAGATTTGGAAGAACCCAATTTGATGTTTTTAGGGACAGATGATGGACTATATGTCTCTATAGATGCAGGAAATAAATGGACCAAATGGACTAATGGTTTTCCAACAACTTCTGTTAAAGATTTAGTAATTCATCCAAGAGAACACGATTTGGTAATTGGTACGTTTGGACGAGCTGCTTGGATTTTGGATGATATTAGACCACTACGTGCTATTGCAAAAAACAAACAGGTAATAAATAATAAAATAAAACTCTTCTCTCCTCCTACTGCCTATCAGGCTGCTTACCAACAACCAACAGGAAGTCGTTTTGGTGCAGATGCGATGTTTAATGGCGAAAACAGAAGAGGTGGTGCACAATTCACCTATTTTGTTAATCCTGTAAAACCTGCAATAGAAGACCAGGAAAAAGATAAAAAAGAAGATAATGAAGCTAAAAACAGGAATAATAATAATAATAATAATAATGATGTTAAATGGGATTCCATTACACTTAAAATATATGATGGAGATCGCTTAATTCGTACATTAAAATGTAAAGTTCCAAAAGAAAAAGGACTGCACAAATGGACTTGGAGAATGGATGAAAAAGGTGGAGACAGACCGTCTAGAACTATTAGAAAACGTAAATCTGAACCCTCTGGAGTTTCTGTAAAACCCGGAAATTACAAAGCTGTTTTAGAGTATGGAGATCAAAAAGATGAAACAACTATAATAGTTGCTTCAGATCCTAGATTAGAAGTTTCAACACAAAATATAGAAGACGTATATGCTGCTTTAAAAGAAATTGAAAGTATGCGTCAAATTGCTGCTGATGCTACAAATCAATTATTAAAAAATAAAAAATTAGTAGAAAAATATAAAACTGAATTAACAGATTTAGATAAAGAAAAATACAAAGATGAAATACAAGCATCCAAAGATATTATCAAAGAAATTAATGAAATTATTGATGTATTTGTGGGTAAAGAAGATAAACGTCAAGGTATTACAAAAACTTTAGACATAAGCGTTAATGATAGATTAGGTGCTGCGTCATGGTATGTTGGTTCTAGACAAACCGGTTTAACAACTACCGAAAAAACATTAATGCAGCATGCAAAAACCGATTTAAATACAGCTTTAGAGAAAACTAATAGCTTTTTTAATGAAACCTTTAAGCCTTATTACCAAACTATTAGTAATATAAACATGACCAAAGGTATTGACGAGATAAAAATGTTTAAGTTAGATTAACATGAAAAGCATCCCTTTTGAAGTTACTTTAGCGGATCAATACAGTATTATAATTCCTGAAAAATACGTACAACCGTTTTTAGATAAACATTTGAGTCGTGTTAAAATTAAAGCTAGCCATAATGAGCATTCCATAGATTATCACGCAGCACTCAAAAAAGAAAAGACAGGTTTAATCCGTACGTATTTTAGTAAAGCAAAACAAAAAGAATTAGGGATTTATATAAACGACTATTTTACTGTTCAATTATTTGAAGACCAATCCAAATATGGTGTAGAAATGCCTGAATCTTTGGACGCTGTTTTACTGAGTGATTACGAGGCTTTTAAAATTTTTGAAAGCTTGACTCCTGGTAAACAACGTAGTATAATATATACTATTAAACGTCTTAAAAATGTTCAAAAACAAGTAGATAAATCTATAATAATGACAGATAATTTAAAAAGAGGAATCACTGACCTAAAACTTTTATTTAAAATTAATTAATAGCAAGTAATTTGCAAAAGCATAAATATCTGCTTAACTTTCTAGATTAAACCAAAAAACTATAAAAATGAAAAAAATAAACTTAATATTATTAGCACTTACTTTAGTAATAACAGTAAGTTGTAAAAAAGATAAAACTGCACCAGAAACAGAAAAAACAGTAGCAGAAACTGCTAAAAAAGTTAAAGTGAAATTAGAGTCTAAAAGCGGAAGTAATGTAACCGGAAATGCTGTTTTCACAGAAGAAGATGGTCAAATCAAATTTACTGCGATGATTAGTGGTTTAGAGCAAGGCACACACGCTATTCATATTCATGAAAAAGCTGACTGTTCTTCTGATGATGGAAAATCTACAGGTGGACACTGGAACCCTACAGGAGCACCTCATGGACAATGGGGAAGCTCAGCAGGTTATCATAAAGGTGATATTGGTAATTTAGAAGCAGATGCGGAAGGTCATGCTATGATTATGCTTAAAACTGACGAATGGTGCATTGGTTGTAGTGACAAAAACAAAGATGTTTTAGGAAAAGCTATTATAGTGCATGCAGGAACAGACGACTTTACAACACAACCTACAGGAGCAGCTGGTGGACGTGTAAGTTGTGGTGGCATTATAAAATAAAAACAATAAACGTTATTTAAAAAAAATCGCTTTATGGCGATTTTTTTATGTTTTATTGATATATTCGGACAACATTAAATATTTATGGATTTAGACACTTTAGTATTACAATTTAAAAACAAAGACGAAAAAGCTTTCGAGAAACTTTATAATATGTATAAAGATAGTATGCATGGTGTTATCTACAACATTGTTAGAGATAATGACATAGCAGAAGAAGTCATGCAAGATGTGTTTATTAAAGCTTGGCATAAATCCGATAGTTATGACGTAACAAAAGGACGTTTTTTTACATGGTTAATTAACATATCCAGAAATGCAGCGATAGATAAAACCAGATCCAAGTCTTTTAAAAATTCAGGTAAAAACCTTAACTCCGATTATTTCGTAGATATTATACAATCACAAGACAGTTTAGATGATTCAACAGATGCAATAGGCATCAAAAAGTTTGTTAATAAACTGGCTAAAAAATGTATAGAAGTTATTGAGCTATTATACTTTAAAGGTTTCACACAAAAAGAAGCTTCAGAAGAGTTAGATATGCCAATAGGGACTATAAAAACACGAAACAGAAATTGTATTAAAGAATTAAGAGAAGCCGTATTATAATATGAACATTAACGATTACATAAACTCAGGAATACTAGAACTTTACGTTGCTGGCAAGCTGTCTGAAAAAGAGAGCCAAGAGGTGTATGACTTGATGTTAAAACACCCAGAAGTATTAAAGGAAGTTCTAGAAATTGAAGCTGCATTGGTTAAATTAACTGCTAGTGTTGCTCCTAAAAAAGATATAAAATTTAGTACCATAAAAGGAAGATTAAACACTAATGATACAGATGGTAAAATTATTAGTTTAAACAGACCAAAAACTAAATGGTTTAGTTATACTGGTTGGGCTGCAGCTGTAGTTTTAGCTGGAGGTTTACTCTGGACTATTAATCAAAAATCTGCATTAGAAGACCAAATACAAACAGTTAATACCGAAAAGGATTTTATAGAAATCCAAATGGAAACGTCTAAAACTGATTTAGCTGAGACCAAAAATTTATTAAATATAATTAGAGATAAAAGTATTATAAATATTCCTTTAGAAGGTCAAGCAGCAGCTCCTGGAGCTTATGCTACAGTCTATTGGGATAAAAATGATGATACAGTCTATTTAGACTTACAAGGATTACCAGAACCACCAGAAGGTAAAGTGTACCAAGTCTGGTCTTTAATGCTAAATCCACTTACACCTACTAGCTTAGGAACTATAGACGAATTTATACAAGACGACAACAAGATTTTTAAGTTAGAAAACACTAACGAGTCTCAAGCATTTGGTATTACTTTAGAACCAGCTGGAGGAAGTGTTTCACCAACATTAGAGCAATTATATACTTTAGGTGCTTTAGCGTCCAACTAATAGCTATTAAATCTTTTAAACTATAAAAAAAGACACTAATAGTGTCTTTTTTTATGCCTTTATATTATCTCTTTGTAATATAGTTGTTAACTAAATATCTTCTACAAAATCACCTTTATTTTATTTTTCATACTCTCTGTATTTTATCTAAACAATTTCTACACATCATCTAAATATTATCAGCATATCTTCTTACATGTCATCTACAATTTATCTAGGCAACTACTACTAGACAATCACTACTTGATATAAAACAAGAAAGTGCTTGGAGTTAGATCCAAGCACTTTCAAAACAAACTAACAAAAAACAAACCTTACCTTTTCATAGCATTTAACGTAGTGTTAGTTGTATTACTTATCAATTGTATTTTCCCTTAAACTGATAGTCACAAATACATACGTAATTTTTATGAGTAAGGTTTTATTATATTTAAAACGAATAACTTAAAGTCGTTTTAAAATTAAATGGTGTACCAGGAGTAAAATGAATTTCTTCAACTGGTTGAGCCTCATTCTGTAATCTAGACTCGGTTAAAAACTGAGTTTCTTTCCAATCTGTATCCAGTACATTTTCAATAACAACACCTAGTTTCCAGTGTGTATTAAAACTGTAATTGATATTTAAATCGGTAACAAAATAGCCTTCAGCTATTACACTGTTATCTTCATTTGCTGGTCTATTATCTACATATCTGTAGTTAATTCCTCCAGAAAAATTATTTATATCTTTAAAAGCTATTCCTCCAACCAGAGTAAAATCTGGTGCTAAGGGTATATAATCATTTCCATCTTCCTCTTCTAAACTTCTAGCTCTAGTAAACGTTGCATCTGTATTAAAATAGATGTTGTCTGTAAGTTGATATCTAACTCCAAAATCAATTCCGTAACGCTCAGATTTTCCGCTAGGTTCAATAATACCTGCATCACCAACGTATACAAATTCTTCCTCTGAAAACAGATACCATAAAGCAGTATTTAGCACTAACTTATTAGTTGGCTTCCAAATATTTCCTAGGTCAACTCCATACGCTTTTGGTAGGGCATTATCTATATTTTGATTTAGCACTACTCTAGAGTCATTGGAATGAAATCCAATACCAGATTTGATAAACCATTGTAAGTTTTCATTTTGATTATATTGGATGGATAGTTTTGGTAGCAAAGCCACTTCACTATCCGTTAAGTTACTATAGGTTTCGCTTAACAGATCTTGATATTGAAATTTAATGTACTCTAAACGTAACGCTGGAGTAATTTTTACTTTACCTAAATCTATTTCAGCATTAAAAAAACCATATAAGTTACGTTGATTAACATTACCTAATTGAATATTTTCTAAGGTAGTTTCTCTATTTAATGTGTGTGATAATTCTATGTCATTAACGTCGTCATAACGAAATCCTAAACCTGAAGTATAAGTCACATCAAAATTAGTATAGTATTTGTCTTTTTTGAATTGTGTATTAAATCCGAAAATATCTCTATCTTCTTTTTGTCTAATTTGATCTCCATTAACTGGATCTTCCAGAAAAAAGGTGAAATTAGAATACAATTCAAAGTCATAATTGGAATAAAATGCATTAGACTGCATTGCAATATCATTATCTAAAATAGTACTGAATTGTACATTAAAATTTGTACGACTTGTGTAACCGCCTTCGGTATCGTCTACTGCTCCAAAATTTGAAATAGTTCCGTTATCTACCAAACGTTGTGGAATTTGTCCTGAAGCGTCCCATTGACTGGTAAAATGGCTTAAGGTTAAACCAATTTTAGAATCGTTATTTAAAAAAGCATTATACTTTCCAAACACGTTTAATCTATCAAAATTTTGAGGCGACTCAAAAGGTCCATCGGTTTCGATATACTCTACTGCAACATAGGCGTTTTGAGAATTTTTATTTTCTATAAGATTAAATAAACCTAATGTTCTAAGCGAGTTAAACTGTCCTGCAGAAAAACTAATTAAGTTGTTTTGCAATTTATCTTTAGTTTTAAAATCTACGAAACCTGCTGTTGTAAAATCACCATGATTTGCATAATAAGGCCCTTTTCCAAAACCAATAGTATTAATAGTTTCTGGGATTAAAAAATGTAAATCGCTATAACCTTGTCCGTGTGCGTGAGACACCATATTTACAGGCATACCATCTACAGACAAACTTACATCTGTCCCATGATCTACGTCAAAACCTCTTAAAAATAGCTGTTCAGCTTTACCACCTCCAGCATGCTGACCAATGATTAACCCAGGAACTTTCCTTAATATTTCTTGTGAAGAATTTATTGGACTAGTTTCTAAATCTATTTTAACAATACTGTTTAAAACATCTATTGGTTCTGTTAATACTAACTCGTCTAAAACAAATGCTTTAGAGTCTATATTAATAATTAAAGTATTTTGTAAAAGAGCTTCTGTTAAAACCAATGTTGTTTTTTGGTAGCCTAATAATCCAACGGTTAAGCTATCTCCTAAATTGGTATTATTTATAATAAATTGTCCTAATTGATTAGTATGTGCGTGTTCTTTTGAGTTCTCGTTGTACACGTATGCTGTTTCTAAAGGTTGGTTATTGTCCATAACATAACCTTTTACAGATTGTGCATGAGTCGTCACAACAAGACACACCAATCCTATTAAAGTGATTATCTTTTTCATAATGGTTGGTTTATAGTTGGTTAACGACTTTTGCTGTTAATGGTCCAAGCTCGTAGCTAGCGTCTTGCAATTCTTTTTTAAGTTCTGCTACCTCTTTAAGTTTGCCATTAGCTTTATAGATTTCTGCGATGTGGTATTGTGCTTCTGGTTCAAAAGTTTTTCCAACTACGTGGTTTTCAATGATGTTTAAAGCCTCTTTGACATTACCATTATTGTAGTAACTCCAAGCTAATAAGTCGTAAGACATTGGTGTTGGTCTATTCTCTACTTCTATTTGTGCTAATTCTAAAGCTTTTTCGCTATTAGTTTCTGCTAAAATTTTAGAGGAATACACATTATACATGTCTCCATAATTTGGATTATCTATTGCTTTAAAATAAGCATTTAAATAGTCGTTTTTTGACGACTCATCATTTTCATATTCCGCAATTTCTGCTTTAAACAATAAGTAATCTGGTGCATTGTGTAATTGTGTTAACGCTTCTAAAATTCGGTTAGCTTCTGCAGTATTTTTCTCGTAAGAATATACAATCCAAGCAATTCCTTTTTTAGCGTAAGCATCATCAGGGTTTAAAGCTAATGCTTTTAAATAGTGATTGTATGAGTTTTCTATTTGTCCATCATGACCATAAAAATCTGCTAGATTAGTATAGGACCACTCTATTAAACCTTCTAGTTTAGAAGACTCAGCAATTACAGTTGCTTTTTCTAAATATTTTATTGCAGATGCTAAGTCACCTTTATGATCGCTCCATTTAGACAATCTTATTAAGTATCCAAAATCGCTAAAATCCTTAACTGTTTCAAGATAGTTTTTGGCTAATTGGTAGTTACCTAATTCCATGTGAACATCAAATAACATTTTTTGAGTGCCTTTAAGGTTTTCGCCATTATCTTCAGCCTTTTTAAGCATGTCTAAAGCTTGCTTAAATTTATGTTGTGAAATATAATTTCTAGCTAAAGCACGTAAGCTACCAGCAGAATTATATTGAGTGTCTTCATTTAGTTGTATTAATGTTTTTTCGGCATTAATTAAGTTTTCAATTTGTCCTGTAGATTTAAATAATCTAGATTCTGCATCAGCAATTTTTGATAAATATGGAAACTGATTAGGAGTGGCTTCCAATTTATTTGTCCAAAAATTATAGTCTTTTAATGCATTTTCGGTTTCGGTATTTGATTGTAGAGTTAAATACTGGTTGTAATCTTCAGGGTTAGTAATGGTTTTATTGTTTTCTGAACAACTACTTGCCATTAGTATAACAAATAGTAGCATGTATAGTTTAGTGTTCATAATTTTGGTTTTTGTTTGTTTGTTTGTTTTTGTAGGGTAAAAATTCATGATAGATTAACACTATGTAATTTTAAAAATTACATAGTGTTTTTAAGGGATTCATTCTACCAAGGAGATGCTAAATATGGGAAAGACGTTGAAAACGGTTTATCATTGGCATCCACATTATCGTTAGATAAGGTTGGGTTTTCAGAGAAATCTTCTCCTCCAAAAATCAATAATAATTCTACTGTAATCACATCATCCGCTAAAGCACGACCTGTTAAAACGTTAGTTCCATCGTAAAATGTTGTTGTTCCATCAAGAGATACATTTAATACGTCTGTAGCTAATAAACCAGTAAAGGTTGGAGCATCTAAACCTAATGCGTTTTGGTCTCCTGGATTTGCATAAGCTGGACTTAACCCTGTTAAGTTAGCTTCAAACATAGCTTGGAAAGCCGCATTTTGGTTACTAGGTATTGTTGTGTTAAACATGTCTTTAGATCCTGTAGACACAAATACTGTATTAACAGCTGGTCTACCCATTTGATCTTGTTGTGTGTAAGTTCCTGTAAAGTCAGGACCTGTAGGACTGTTTGGTCCTGCATCGTCATCGTTAGAGCAATTAAATGCTACTAAGGTTACTAAAAGGACGGTAATTATATTTTTTAAATTTTTCATGATATTAAAATGTTTTTATGGTTAGTGTTTATGACTTTGATTTAGATTCTACCCAAGTATTAATAGTACCTGAACCACCAATCATAGATTTTGGTACTTCAATAACAACAGACATAACGTTTGTACCTGCAAATGTGTCTGAACCTGGATTGTTAAATCCTGAAGCTGTTCCGCCTACAATTGCACTGTATTGTGCAAAATCCATAAAAAATGGATCGTCTCTTGGTCCTGCAAAAGCAGAAATACCAGCAGTAGTTTGTACCATTGGCGCTGATCCGTAAGTTGTAATATCTACAACTGTTTGAGGTCCTGACCCAATAACTGTGCTACTTAATCCTGTAGTACCTGGAGCAACTGGTCCAAAAAAGTACATTTTACCATCTCTTGGGATAGCTTGAATAACTAAGTCTTCAACATTGTCACCTGTGTTATCAATGTTAAATTCAATCATGACATTTTCATCAAAACTTGCACTAGCAGTAGCAGTAGGACTTAAAAGTCCTTGTACG
Source organism: Olleya sp. YS (assembly GCF_029760915.1). Classification (NCBI taxonomy): domain Bacteria; kingdom Pseudomonadati; phylum Bacteroidota; class Flavobacteriia; order Flavobacteriales; family Flavobacteriaceae; genus Olleya; species Olleya sp. YS. The sequence goes on from NZ_CP121685.1 coordinate 209,907, forward strand.
TTAGCAACAAATACTAAATTGTCTGTGTCTTCACCTTGAAAGGCATAAAAATCTGTGATATCACTTGTACCACCTTGTACAGCAGGAGCATCAATGTGATCTGCTGATAAGAAGAAGAAACTTGCTGCTGCAAATACGCCTACTCCTAAAATAAATTTGAAATTTTTCATAATGTTTTGAGATTTTTTGTTAATTAATATTTTTGGTTCTCACAGACACTTACGCAACAATTGCAAATGCGGTTTTATTAAAATTTTGTTAAAGCGAAAAAAATGTGTGAAATAAGATTAAAAAAGTATCTTTATACTTTAATATAAATACCTGAATGAACCCTTCTGCAACTGGTTGGATTAAAAAATTAATAAAAGAGTTAAATCCTGAAGAACTCTTTAAAGACAACGACTTAGAAGTCTATTATAGACATTTTAGAGACTGCGGATTTATTTATGGTAGCAATGTAAAAGTAGTTAACGATTGGATTGAAAATGAAGATTTTGAATCTGATGAAATTTGTAAAATAAATTTAGTTATTGCATTACATATTGCTTTTACCAACCATAATACTACAAATGATTTTTACACTGAAGTTGCTAATTTTTACAATAAAATTAATAAAAAAAGAGTGTCTTTTCTAGAGGCACTAATGGGTTCAAAAAACAAAACAGATCAAGTAGAACGTATTATAAATAAGCGTATTCAAATTGATGATAACTTAATAGACAAAAGTTTTAACTATTTTATTACTAACGCTTTACTGTTTGTAGATGTTTTGGCGTTTAGAAACTATTTAAAAACAGGAGAGGTTGCTGAAGAAACAATACGAGAATATGAAGCAGTTATAGAGAGCATTGTGCTAAACACCTTAAATAGTAAGAAAAACAAGTCTGACTACGACAAAAGTTTAATTGACTTATTTGAGCAATCTCTACGCTACCAACGTGATACTGTTTTAGTCTTTAGTGAAGCTATTAGTACAGTAAGCACTAATTTATTTGCACGTTATTGTTTGGATTTAGCAGCAATGGCGACATGGACAGATGCCAAATTAGACAACGAAGAAGAATTATTTTTAAATACGTTAGGCGAAAAACTTAATTTATCACAGCATCAAATAGATGAAGCCTCTAAAACTATTGAAGAGTTTTATAAAACTTACAGAGAAAAAGTACCGCTATTAGGCTCTAAAAATATTGTAAAAACGTTTTATGATAATTCTAGCAATATGGTACTTAAGCTCATTAAGCGTAATAGCAAACGATTAACCAAAGAATTATCAGAGAGTAAAGAACTATTGGTCTTATTATCACATTCTACCGTTAGAGACTTAAGTAAAGACGAACAGAAAAAAGTACAAGACCAATTATTAGATATCTTTAAGTCTGTACCAAGCTTGGCAATTTTCCTGTTACCTGGAGGTGCCTTATTATTACCACTAGTGGTCAAGTTTATACCAAAACTACTACCAAGTGCTTTTGATGATAATAGAATTGAGGACGACAAAGAACAGGATAAGTCATAGTTACTCTAACCAATTTTTAAAGTCTTTAACACGTTCTCTAGCAACAATAACCTCATCCTCATTATAGTTATTAAGCTTAATTTGTAAACGCGAATTAGTATAACTTACCATATCTTTTATAGCATTAATATTTACAAAAAACTTTCGGTTAATTCTAAAAAAAGTTTGTGGTTCAAGTTCTTTTTCTAATGCTTCAAGAGAGGTGTCTAGTAGATAATTTCTGCCTTCTGATGTGTAGAGATATGTTCCTTTATTTTCGCTGTAAAAGCATTCGATATCATCAATATTAACCAGTTTTAAGTGCTGACCTACTTTAACTGAGAAACGTTTTTTGTACTCGCGCTCAATAGGATTGACTAATAACTTTTTAATATCATCAAAGTCTAATGCAATATTAGTTTTTTCTGGTAGTCTGGTTTTGTATTTAGCAACTGCAGTTTCTAAATCTTCGTCGTCTATTGGTTTTAACAAATAATCTATACTATTTAATTTAAAGGCTTGTAAAGCATATTCATCATAAGCAGTTGTAAATATAATAGCCGATTTTACCTCAACTTCATCAAAAATCTCAAAAGACAATCCGTCACTTAATTGAATATCCAGAAAAATCAAATCTGGATGTTGGTTATTATTAAACCAATGTATAGCTTCTTCAACAGAGTGCAGAAGTGTTTCTGTTTTAATATCTATTGCATCTAACATACGCTGTAAGCGTCTTGCGGATGGTTTTTCGTCTTCTATAATTATAACCTTCATGATTATTTTAAATTTAATTTTTTGGCATTTTTATTAATGATAGTACGACCTATAAAAGCAGTTATCAAGGTTGCTAATGCAACCATCCACCAGAAATCTTTCATATTATTTACAAATCTAGTCCCTACTTCTGCCCAAAACGCACAGAATAAACCTACTACTGACCAACTCATAAAATAAAAATGGTAAGCAAACCAGTTATTTTGCTTTTTTAGGGTTGGTACCATACCACCAATAATACTTAATAAACTTACGATAGCAAAAAAATGAAATACGCTAAAACCATTAAAATTTACTATAAAAAAGGAACTAATATTTAATAATAACATAGCAATGACATAAACGTAACCCACTCTTTTATGAAACGTGGTGCCTTTAGGGTTTAAAATTACAATTACACCTGTTAGCATAGCTAAAACTGCTGTAATAAAGTGAAACCAACCTATATTACTATGTATGATTTCGTTTAACATTATTCCCAACGTTTTTGATCACGTTCTTCTTTTATATATTTCTCTATTTGGCGTTGTTCCCATTTAGCTCCTAAAATAAAGTTTGGAAAAAAAGCAGTTAGTGCGTGCATTATTAATACAATTCCCCATAGTGTTAAGGTTATAAAGTTTCTAGCTTGAAAATAACTTTCTCCTGGATCTAAGTTCTCTATGTTTATATAAACAATTACTGAGTTTATTATTATGTAAATAAGTAAATGCGTGTAAAAGCTTTTTATTTTTTGTACTCTAATTTTTGCTCGTTCTAAGCGATGTTGATTTCTTGTTGTGTCCATAAGATTTTAATTTAGGTTTGCTTGTTACATACTACTCCCAACGTTTATTATCTCTTTCCTGATTCATGTACTTCTCAATTTTACGCTCTTCCCAATTTTTTCCGAATAAAAAATCGGCACCAAACACACCCAAGAAGTGAAACACTAAACCAATACCCCAAAATAAAGGTGTGGACCAGACTGCAATACTCCAAAACGGTTGTCCGGATTTAGTATATATTATAATCATTATAAAAATATTTATGACCACATATGAAGCTAAATGCCAATAAAATCCAACGATTTTTTCTACCTTTTTCTTAGCTCTTAGATAGGCTTCTTCTTTTTGATATCTAGCTTGCATATCGATGTCGTCTTCTACGTACGGTTGTATATCTTCTCTCATAACCTTAAAGTTTAGTTCCAACGTTGTTGGTTGTCCTCTTCCATAAATTTTTTAATCTGTTTTTCTTCCCATGATTTACCTAACATACCATCATTTACAAAAACTTTATAGGCATGAAACGCTAGTCCTAATGCCCAACCAAACATTGGAAACCAAAACCATTTATAATCCCAATTGGTCTTATAATTAATAAATATTAAAAAAGGTATAACAAAGCAGTAAGAAATCAAGTTGTAGTAAAACTCTTTTAATTCTTCTACATGTTTTCGTGCTCTTACATAAGAGTCATCAAATTGTTTTTCTGGTAATCGTTTCATAATAGTAATTTCTTTTGATAACATAGGTATTGCCACTAAAAAGGTATTATTATTTTGGCTAATACTTACGCGTTTATTGGTTAATAATTGATAGCGTTGTTTGATGTTTTCAAGACCAACTCCACTACTCTTTTTGACTATCTCTTTGGTTTGTAGATTATTTTCTACAATTAAATTTCCGTTGGATTCGTAAATTTTAATATGTAACGGTTTACTACTGGTTACTATATTATGTTTTACTGCGTTTTCTAATAACAGTTGTAACGATAAAGGCACCACTTTACTCTCTGGATGTTGTGCATGCTCCGGAATATCAAAAACAATACTATCTTCAAATCGCATTTTAATTAGAGACATGTAGGTTTTTGCGAATTTTAACTCTTCATCAACGGTTACTAAATCTTTGTTTTTTTGTTCTAAAACGTAACGATAGACTTTAGACAAACTGGTTGTAAATTTTTGTGCGCTGTTTGGATTTTCTTCAATTAGACTAGTTAACACATTTAAACTATTAAATAAAAAATGAGGATCTAACTGGTTTTTTAAGGCATCAAACTTGGCACTTGCAGTACCAGCTATTACTTTTTGCTCTTTGACTTTAGTATCTTGTCTTGATTTTAAGTAATAGACAATGTAAAATACAGCAGTTATAGTAATAGATATGGTTAAAGAAAACCAATAGAAAATAAATTTCTCGCCAGCAAAAAACTTGGACGCTTCATACCCATTAATAACTACTAAAATAAAGAAACGTAATGCAAAAATAGCAATCATGGTAATGCTTACCGACAATAATGCTGCAACCAATAAGTTTTTAGGTTTAAACAAGTCGTGCTTGTACTTGTTCATCATATAGGTCACAAAATAGGCATTAGCCATATACAAGACTATGGAATATAATTGGTTATACACAAAGTCTATAAACAACTCATAATTAGCTTCTATTTTTACTCCTGTCATGTACATGATAATTCCTCTAATTAGGAAAATTAGCACTCCAAGAGAGAAGGCTTTTACTATTTCTTTACCAAAATTAAACATTACTCCTCGTTACAGTCTTTAGTTAATTGTTCTGCACGTTCTTTTCCCCAATTAGGATGAAACGCACTCTCTGGTTTAAAGGTATCAAAAAGTTTAACAGATTGCTCTATTTGCTCACAAAATGGTTTGGTATCCTGACCAAAATATCTGGCACTTCCCATATCCCATTCGGCTTTACTTAAAACTACACGTGGATTGTCAGGCTCTAATTCTAAAGCTGTTGTATACAAGCTATTAATTTTTCCAGACAAGGTCATTCCATAAGTTGCTCCATCACTTGCTACATAAGCAGTATATAACATGGCTTGAAGCACCATGATTTCGGCATTATCTTCAGATCTGTTGATTGCTTCATCTACAAACGTTTGTGCTTTTTTTAATTGCGCGTCTAAAACGTCTTTATCTTTTAATTTAGAAAAGGCATCTAACACTAACACTTGTGCTGCATAGTAAGAGGGTAACCAGTTGTCTTTTTCGGCAGTAGCAATACGCTCAAATAAATTTGAAGCTTCAGCAACTTTACCTTCTCCCCAAAGTGCAAATGCTTTGTTCATTCCGGTTTCGTAGGTGGTTTGCGCTTGTAACATACTAGTTACAAATAAGGCAATTGTAATGGCTATTTTATACATAATTAAACAGTGTTTTGGTTTACACTACAAATATCTAACACAAACTTAATACTTTAAAAAGCAGTTTACCCAACTGTTATTTTTTAAGGCTGAATTGTAACCAAAACCATTTACGTACTTATACGTATTGTATTTAACCTCTAGAAACCTTAACTTGATGTCACTAAAACACACAGGATTATGCCATTAAAAACTGTAGAAATAATTGTATTTAGCACCATTGGATTGTTGTTTTTATTAAACATTATATTAAATATTAATAGGTATAGAAACGACACCATTAATGTGCTAATTAAAAACTGGAGCTTTAATAAGTACTTTTTTATTACGTTTCTTTGGGGCGTTTTTGGTGGACACTTTTTTTTAGGCACTAAAGCACCTATACATCCTATTTTTGTCGAGCGTTGGGAAATCCCTCCAATACTTTTAGCAGTTATTGTTATTGTTATGATAATTTATGGTAAAAAATTACCTAAAGACTATGTTGTACCAACCAAATACCAGATTGCGTTAGTGCTTTCTGGTTTGTTATTTGGACATTTTTTATGGTCGCAACGTCATGAAGAGTTTATTAATTTTACCCTAAACCTGTAAACTATGCAACCCATATCACAATTACTAGACAACGATACCTTTGTAAAGCGCGTACAATACGTCATTATAACATTATTTATTTTATTAATTGCATTTGATATTTATTTGGCAATAGATAACACCGTAGAGGATGATACTATTAGTAACATTATAAAATCCTACACAGATAATGGTTTGTATATCCTTACCTTTTTTTGGGGTGCATTAGCAGCCAACTTCTTTTTTCCAACCAATCAACCATTATTAGTTAGTGGTACAGTAGGTAGTATTATTTTGGTGGTGTTTGCCATTTTTATTTACTGGTTTAGTTTAGGGACTATGGTTAAAAATATGATAGGTCCAACCGAAAACGATATACGCATAGCTCACGCTATTTATATGGTTTTTGGGTTTTTAATGGCGTTTTTATTGTGGAGGCAGCCAAGTGTTAATAATTAAATATTAAGCTGTAACTTTACTATAAAATTAAACTCCATGCCAACCACCTTTGCAGCAATAGACTTCGAAACCGCAAAAGGACACCACATTTGCTCGGTTGGGATTGTGACCTTTACAGATGGTGAGATTGTGGACGAGTACCACCAACTTATTCAACCACCAAATAATGACTACAATTGGCACAACATACAAGTCCATGGTATTACAGAAGCGGATACCAGATTTGCACCTAATTTTAAAGCAGTATATCCAGAGATTAAAAAACGTATTTCTGGGATAACAACCGTTGCCCATAACGAAGCGTTTGACAGAACCGTTTTACTAAAAACTATGAAAGATTATGGGATATCTGCTTCAGACATTATGATGCCTAGTCGTTGGGAATGTACTCTTAAACTATACCGCAAAAAAGGCTATAAACCTGCAAAATTAGATGCGTGTTGTAAAGTCCACAATATTGCCTTAAAGCATCATGATGCCTTGTCTGATGCACGTGCTTGTGGTAAATTGTTTGTAATTGCTCAGTTTGAGCGTTTACCACTATTTTAGTTGTTCTCGATATGCTTCTCCTTTGTCGTAGCACTCGAACTGACCAGATATGATTATTTAAACCCTAATATAATACAACACGTCTCACATACGCAACGTCACTTCGAGTGATTTGTGAGGTACGAACAAATTGTATCGAGAAGCTCTTTACCAACTATGCTCTAGCTTTACGTATTAACTTAATCACAAAAAAAGCTATTAATGCTTGTAGTAACGCATTAACAATAATTACTGTCCAAAAACTATTAGTACTGGATCTGTAAATACCATGCTCTGGAAAGGTCTTATTATATAATGTTAGAGGAAAAGAAATTGCTTCGTCCACAAACTTAACTATCAGACTAGTTGGAGACAATACGTCTGGTACCAAAGCAGATAGAGAAAACCCTAATGCGATATCAATTAAAAATAGAATAACAAATAGCTTGACAAATAGTTTCATGTTGCAAATAAAGCTAATTTTTACTAATTACTACCCACTGTCTATTGCCTACTGCCTACTCTATAAATTATCTAATTGGTTATCCGTCCCTTTTTCACTAATAGTCCAAAAGAAACCTACAAAGAAAAACTGATCTGCAGCAGGACGCAATGCACGTCTGTTAAATTGCCCATTAACATTTGGTGTATCTGCATATTGATAACCATTAGTATTTCTAAACCCTAACGCATTATTTACTGAAAAATACAAGATTTTTTGCTGACTTAGTAAGTAGGCCCAATTTAAACTTAAGCTATTAAAATTTTTAGCTTTCTCGTTTAAAAAACCTGTTTGATTTGGGTCTGTATACGTTCTACCAGATGCAAAACCATAGCTAAATCCTACTTGACTTTTCCAATCCTCAATCCAATATTTACCTACTACAGATAAGTTGTGGGTATTAGCAAAATTAGGTTGTGCAGAAATTGGATAGTTTCTATAATCGCGTTCTGTATCTAACCACGAGTAGCTTACCCAATAATCTATATTTTTAATACTTTTATTATCTCGCCAAAATAAATCCAATCCTTTAGCAAAACCACTACCTAAATTATTATAATTGGTATCAAAACTGGTAAAATCAGAATCGTATTTTACCAAGTCGCTATATTTTTTGTAATAGGTTTCTGCTCTAAAAATTTTACCATCTGCATTAAATTGGTAGTTTAAAATAAAATGTTCGGCTTGTTGCGCTTGTAAGTCTTGATTAAACTTTAAAATATCACTATTAGGTTGTTGGTAAAAGCTACCATATGCTAATGATAACTGACTTTTACTGCCTGTTTTATAAGCTAAAGATACTCTTGGAGATATATTTATCTGGTCAAATAATGCGCTATATTCTGCACGTAAACCAGCTTTTAATGCTACATTTTTTGAAAAGAAAATATCAGCTTCGGTAAAAGCACCTGTAATATCATTATTAAAACCATAAGCGATATTATCTATAAACTGATCGTTATAGGTTTCGTCAAACTTGGTGGTAAATTGCTCTATACCAAAGTTTAATTTAAAACGGTTGTTAAAACGATGCTTAGCTTTAATCTTAGCATGCACTGAGTTTTGTGTTGTATTAATCTTGCTATCTATAACGTTAATTTTCCCTTTAGCATAGGTGTAACTTAAGCCACCTGAAAGTGTCCAATTGGTTCCTAAAACTTCTCTGTAAGACCCATTAAAATATAAATTTTGATTGTTAAGCGTAAAAGGCAAACCATTATCTAAATTGATATCTTCTTGTACTAAATCGAAATTTGTAGTATCAAAAGCCGAATATAATTTTAATATTCCGTTGTTTGTTTTATGTCTAAAAACTGCCTCACCAGAAGCACCTTCAAAGGGTTTCTTCCAATCATTTCTATCATCATAAATCGCTAAATAAGGTGCTAAATTTATGTAAGAAGCATTGACACTTAAACTGTTTTTACCCCAAATTTGGGTGTTACCAAGGGTTGCACCAACACTCATAATACCAATATCTGTTTTTTCTTGATCAGGTTGGTTAATAGTATTTAATTCTAAAACACTAGATAAGGCTTGACCATATTCTGCTGAATAACCTCCTGTAGAAAAGGTTATTCCATCAAACAAAAAAGGCGAATAACGTCCACGTGTTGGAATATTATTAGTAGTTGGTGTGTAAGGTGTAAACACACGAATACCATCTATAAAAATTTGTGTTTCTTCTGCATCTCCTCCACGTACAAATAGTCGTCCATCTTCAGAAACGGTTGTGGTCCCAGGAAGAGTCTGTAATGCACCAACAAAGTCGCCTAAAGCACTTGCTGTGGTGACCACATCTAATGGTTTTAAAACCGATACTTTACTGTTGTCTCCTGCTTCAAATGTTCCAGCAGAAATCACTACTGCATCCAACGTATTAACATCATCCCTTAACACAATTGTTAAATCTTTAAACGCTGAAACGTCTTTAGTAATGGATTTAGTTTCAAAAGACACAAAGGAAATAATTAAGGTTTTTTCTCCAGTTTCTGTTGTAGAAAAACTAAAGCTTCCATCTGCCAACGTACTTGCTCCATCATAAGTCCCTTCTAAATAGACATTAGCTCCAATAATAGGTTGATTTTTTGAGTCTGTTACAATTCCACTAATGGTGTGTTGTGCTTGTACTGATAGACTTATTAAAAAAATTAAGATTGATGTTAGAAGTTTCATCTGTTCTGGTTTTTGATTGTTTGATGACACAAAGATGATTTACTATCCTATCATTAGAAATTAATTATTCCTGAATTGTTGTTTTTAACGGATGAGTTGCACATCAAAATGCTTAGCACAATAAAATAATTTTACATTTGTGTAACATCTAAATAATTTTGACTACTTATAGTTAAATTAACCATATAACCATTGAGTAAACCACTAGAACAAAATTTTGTTGAATTGCTGGAACAGCATCAGAATATTGTGCATAAAGTTTGTAGACTTTATACCAATAACTATGATGCGCACAACGATTTGTTCCAGGAAATAACCATTCAGTTATGGAAAGCATTTCCAAAATTTAGAGGTGATAGTAAGTTTAGTACGTGGATGTATCGTGTAGGTTTAAATACTGCTATTACGTTGTACAGAAAGTCTAAACGAACCATTAACACACAGCAGTTTGATACTGTACAATTTAAAATTAGTGCAGAAGAGTATGATAGTACAGAAGAAGAACAATTAAAGCTACTATACAACGCTGTTCACCAATTAAATGATATTGAAAAAGCGTTAATCTTTTTATATCTAGAAGATAAAAATTATAAAGAAATTAGTGAAACAATGGGTATTACTGAAGTGAATGCCAGAGTGAAAATGAACAGAGTGAAAACCAAGTTAAAAACCATTTTAAATCCGTAACCTATGGATGAATTAGAATTATTAAAAAAAGATTGGGGCAAAAGCGACGATAAGTTTGAGAAAAAATCGGCTAGTCAATTGTACCCAATGCTACTAAAAAAATCGTCGTCTATTGTTAAGACACTATTTTATATTAGTGTTGCCGAGTTGGTATTTTGGATTTTAATCAACACTATCCCATTTGTAATGTCTGACACTTATAGAGCTAAACATGAAGCTATGTACACTAGTAATACCTTTATTGTATTAAGTGTTTTATCTTATGCTATTATACTAGTATTTGTCTATTTATTATACAAATCGTATAAGTCTATTTCTGTGACAGATAATGCTAGACGCCTTATGAAAAACATTATTAACACAAGAAAAGTCATAAAATATTATGTGCTATATAATTTAGTAATGGCTGCAGGAAGTATGGTTTTTGCGTTTTTCTATACCAGTAAAAACGACCCAAAATTAGCTGCAAAAATTGATCATTTTACAAGCTCGCAATATATGATTATGGTTGGTGTGTATATTATAGCCACCATAATGTTTGTTGTTATTATATGGTTATTTTACAGACTAATTTACGGTATACTTCTTAAACGTTTAAACAGAAATTACAACGAATTAAAAAAGATTGAGGTATAGCTTTGTTAGCTGTTAACTGTTAGTTATTAACTGTTCACTAAGCTAATAAATCAACTCAAAAACTCACGTTGTTTATTAAGCTCTTCTTGTGCCAGCAATTCTTCCTGCGGAATCACTTTTAAGAATGATGGATGCTGCTCGATAGCGTATTCTATTTTTTCAACAATGCTTGCAATACTTTCGTTGTCGTAATCGATTTGTAGAGGTTCTTTAATTTCAAAAGATTGATACACATTTTTCTTTTTAATACGTAACCCTTTTTTATCAAAACTACGTCTAAATCCATCAATCACAATTGGGACTACTATTGGCTTATATTGTTTAATAATATGTGCTGTACCTTTTCTAATAGGTTTAAAAGGTGTCGTTGTACCTTGAGGAAACGTCACTACCCAACCGTCATCTAATGCGGTTTTAATAGCAGAAATATCACTCATTTTAACTTGTCGTTTTACATCTTTCCCTTCGCTTCGCCAAGTACGCTCAATACTTATAGACCCTGTGTAAGCAAAGATTTTAGGAATTAAACCCGCTTTCATTGTCTCTTTAGCTGCAACGTAGTAAAAGTTTAATTTAGGATTCCATAAATAGCCTACATTTTTAATGGAGTCTTGACGATTGCTTAGCGCTGCATTAAACACATGAAACATTGCTATAACATCTGCAAAATACGTTTGATGGTTAGATATAAATAATACGTTAGTGTCTGGTAATTGTCTTATAATTTCTGACCCTTCAATTTGTAGCTCGTTAAAACCTCTGTAGCGTCTGTGTGTTAGTAACCCTAAGATTCTAATCAACCATTTTTTGATAAAAAGTATATGTCCAAAAGGATTCTTTTTAAATAAACCCATAGCTTAGTTTTAGTTAAAGTAAATACAAATATAGAAAAACCTTAAGGTTAAAGAGTTGCTTTTAACAAGTCTTTGACTTCATTAAGCATCATAGCAGTTGCTCCCCAAACCAAATGATTGTTTAATCGAAATGCTGGTACCTCAACCTCAACATCATAACTAGTTTTAACTAGTTTGTTGGTTATATTATCTTCATTTAACAAATCGGATAAATACACTTCTAATAAATCTTCTACTTCCTCTTCTTGTTTAGTAAATATTGGTGTTTGATTAGTCACACCCATATATGGCTGTACATAAAAATTACTTGGCGGAATGTAGACTTGTGTCATTTCCTTATATACAGTAACTAACTCTGGATGCACACCAACCTCTTCATGTGTTTCGCGCAATGCAGTATGCATTAAGTTTTTATCTGCCTCTTCTACTTTACCGCCAGGAAAACCAACTTGCGCAGAATGGACACCTTTATAGGTTTTTCGTAAAATTAAAATCAGTTTAGTTTGTGCTTCTAAATCTGGATAAAATAAAGCTAACACAGCACTTTGCTTAGCGTTTTTTATTTTCTCTGCTTGCAGCTTAATTAGTTTTTCTCGGTATGGTGGTGACATTTTAAATTGAGAAGCTTCGGCTGGCAAAGGGATATTTTTTATTTTTGGTAACGCTATGATAAATTCATCAAAATTCATTTTAAAAATGCGCTTATTATTATTGATTGTTTGTACGTTTTTACTTTTTAATTGTGAAGATAAACAATCCAAATCTAAAACACCATCAACCAAAACCAAAACAGAGGTCAAAACCATAGAAAAAGACACGACACCAAAACGCGAATTCCCTTATCTTACAGAGGAAAATGCAATGGACTTTTTTTTAGAATACGAAAAAGATAATAAAGAAAACAAAGTCCGTATAACAACTACAAAAGGTGATATAGACCTATTATTATATGATAAAACCAAGTTTCATCGTGCTAATTTTATTTTTTTAACCAAACAAGGTGCTTTTGATAATACACAGTTTCATCGTGTGGTTAAAAATTTTATTATTCAAGGCGGAAATACAGACAACATAAAAGTAGCTGCAAAACGTGGACGCATTGGTAAATACTTGCTACCAACAGATACCAAACGTGGCTATACTCATAAAAGAGGTGTAATCTCTATGCCTAGTGGCGAGATTGAGAATCCACACAAATTAGCGTCACCTTACGAGTTTTTTATCACTCAACAAAATGCGTTTCATTTAGATGGAGACTACACTATTTTTGGTGAAGTTATAAGAGGTATGGATGTGGTTGATAAAATAAATGCAGTAGATGTAGACGAAGCAGAATGGCCATTAAGAAATATCTATATTAAAAAAGTAGAAATCATAGAATAACTTAACCCTTTTCCTTATTTTTAAGCTGAAAAATTAGTCATAATCATGAAAACAAACACAATTCTATCCACTGTTATTTGCACCATGCTATTAACAACAAGTTGTAAAAACGATACTGAAACCAACAAAACTATGAGCGACAACGTGCTACTTCAAGACTACACAGGACCTTATGGTGGTGTACCTGCTTTTGATAAGATGTCTGTAGATTTAATAGAACCTGCTGTTTTAGAGGGTATGGAACAAGGGTTAAAAGATATTGAAGCAATTGCTAATAATACGGAAGTACCAACTTTTGAAAACACCATTGAAGCTATGGAACGTGCTGGAAAAGGCTTAGACAACGTCTTTACTTACTACGGAATTTTTAGTAGTAACGTAAGTAGTCCAGAGTTTAGAGAAGTACAAGGTAAATTAGCACCAAAATTATCTGAATACTCCTCAAAAATTAATCAAAACGAAAAACTATTTAAACGTATTAAATCGGTTTACGATGCGTCTCAAAATAATCCACTTCCTGCTGACCAACAACGTGTAGTCGAGTTAATTTACAAGCGTTTTGAAATGAATGGAGCCGAATTGGATGAAGCTAAAAAGAAGCGCTATGCAGAAATTAACAAGGAGCTTTCTACATTGTACAACAAGTTTAGTGACAACGTCTTACATGACGAAGAAAACTACATTACCTATTTAAGCAAAGACCAGTTGGACGGATTGAGTGAAGGGTTTATCAAATCGGCAGCTAAAATAGCAACCGACAATGGTAAAGAAGGTATGTATGCTATAACCAACACACGATCATCTATGGATCCGTTTTTAACGTATTCTACAGAGCGAGAATTACGTAAAAAAGTATGGACTAATTACTATTCTAGAGGTGATAATGGTGACAAATATGACAATAACCAACTTATTGCCAATATCCTAAAACTAAGAAGAGAACGTGTCGAGCTATTAGGTTATAAAAACTATGCAGAATGGCGTTTACAAGATCGTATGGCTAAAACTCCAGAAAATGCTATGGGTTTGATGGAAGCAGTTTGGCCAGCAGCAATTGCAAGAGTTAAGGAAGAGGTTGCAGATATGCAAGCAGTTGCAGAAGCAGCAGGAGACAATATAGAAATCGCACCTTGGGATTACCGTTTTTATGCCGAAAAAGTACGTCAGAAAAAATACGATTTAGATAGTGACGAAGTCAAGCAATACTTGCAATTAGACAAATTAACTCAAGCGTTGTTTTATACAGCAGGACGTTTATTTAATTATAAATTTACTCCAGTTGAAGACGGTAAAGTACCAGTGTTCCATGAAGATGTAAAAGTTTGGGAAGTAACAGATAAAGATTCTGATAAATTTATTGGATTATGGTATTTAGACCCATTTGCACGTAAAGGAAAACGTTCTGGTGCTTGGGCAACAACTTACAGAAGTCACACGACATTTGATGGACCAAAAACCGTTTTAGCATCCAATAATTCAAACTTTGTAAAAGCAGCTCCAGGAGAAGCAGTTTTAGTGTCTTGGGATGATGCCGAAACGTTTTTTCATGAATTTGGACATGCGTTACACTTCTTCTCTTCTAACGTTAAATACCCAACCCTAAATGGTGGTGTTAGAGATTATACCGAGTTCCAAAGTCAGTTACTGGAGCGCTGGTTATCTACAGACGAGGTGATTAATCAGTTTTTAGTTCACTACAAAACAGGTGAGCCTATTCCAGCAAGTTTAGTAGCCAAAATCAAAAAAGCCTCAACCTTTAATCAAGGGTTTGGAACGACTGAGTATTTAGCATCTGCATTAATGGACATGAAACTACATTTAGTAGATCCAACTAATATTGATATTGACAAATTTGAACGTGAAACATTAGCAGAATTAAATATGCCTAAAGAATTACCAATGCGTCACAGAACACCACATTTTGGACATGTCTTTTCTGGCGAAGGATACGCAACAGCATATTATGGTTATATGTGGGCAGATGTTTTAACTAGTGATGCATCTGAAGCTTTTAAAGAAGCACCAGGTGGTTTTTACGACAAAAAAGTAGCAGATAGATTAGTACAATATTTATTTGCACCACGTAATAGTATGGATCCAGCTGAAGCCTACAGAAAATTTAGAGGTCGTGATGCCAAAATTGAAGCGTTAATGCGTGATAGAGGGTTTCCGGTGACGACAGAAAACTAATATATTTTTTAAAGTTCCTTGTATCATTTTTTATAGGGATATAGAGAACTTTAGTAGTTTACGTTACAGTACATTTAAAAAAAAACACTATGCCTAAATTTAAACTTTTAGTAACTCTATTTTTAATTTTTGGAGTTCAAATTAATATAAAAGCGGAAACTTGGGACGAACCTTGGCAGAAAGAAATAATCCAAAAAGCTGAATATTTTGTACTCGCTAATGTTATTGAGTTAGATAGTCTTGGAGTTCAAATTGAAATTCTACAGAACTTTGGACAGAAGAAATTACCAAATAAAGTCCTAATTAATGGGTTTTCACTTTTAAATTTGGGAAGTTCATCAGGACATGGAGTGCATTATGATTTTGAAAAAGGACAAAAATTATATTTTTTACTTACCCAAAAAAAAGATGGAAATTTTGCAATCCCAACACCTACTTCTGGTTTTGCAGTTTTGGATGAAGAAAATAATGTTTATGCTACATATAGACATAGTTATCATCAAGCATTAATTCCGAAAGATATTTACGAAATGACTTATCAATCAATTTGGAATTATTATCATAATATAGGTTATGATAAAAAGTCAATTGTCAAATTTATTAAACAACAAATTGAAAAAGAACCAGCAGGATTTTCTGAAAATGAAATTTCGACTTTCTTTTTACAACACGCTGCTTTAGAAACTGCTTATTTGTTAGATTTTCCAATCGAATTGAATCAAATTAAAAAGTTTGCAAAATCTGATAATTTTCATTCAAAGGTTTCATCTGTTCAACTTATGTCTCTTCTTGATAATAAAAACACAAAAGAATTTCTATTTGAATTTATACAAAGTGAGGAAAATGGTAATTTTGAGAAAGTAATTGCAATTCGTTCTCTCAAAAAAATCGGAGGAAAGAAATACAGATTCAAACTATTGGAAATTGCAGAAAATTTATCAGATGAAGAAACTGGATTTGGTGGAAATCTAATGGATCCAAGGATTGGAACAAGATTCCCTAGTCCAAGAGAAGCAGTAAAAGAAACCTATTAGAAATCAATAAGCATAAATGAAACTTGAACTATATCAAATAGACGCTTTTACAGATAAAATATTTGGTGGTAATCCTGCTTGTGTAGTTCCGTTAAAAGACTGGTTACCTGATGAGATATTATTGAAAATCGCAAAAGAAAATGCAGTTGCCGAAACTGCGTTTTTTGTAAACAAAGGTGACACAATACATTTACGTTGGTTTACGCCAGACATTGAAATGGACTTATGCGGTCACGCAACCCTTGCAACTGCACATTGCCTAAAATCAATTTTAAACTATCCTAAAGACCAAATAATATTTGAAACATTAAGTGGCGATTTAACTGTTTTAGTAAAACATGATGTCTACCATTTGGACTTTCCGTCACGAATGCCCACTGTTTCAGAACTACCAGAAGCGATTAAAAACTCCTTAAATATTCAACCCAAAGAAGTTTATAAATCAAGAGATTATGTATTGGTATATGACACAGAACAAGACATCAAAAACATTAAAATAAATAGACAACTATTTGACACCATAAATCTTGATCCTGGAGGAGTAATTGTTACAGCTAAAGGTGAAAATTGTGATTTTGTGTCACGGTTTTTTACACCTCAAGCGTCTATTTTAGAAGATCCTGTTACAGGTTCAGCACATTGTTCATTAATTCCGTTTTGGTCATCAAGGCTTAAAAAAAATGAACTACATGCCATACAAATGTCTGATAGAGTTGGAACATTACGTTGCCAAAACAAAAAAGATAGAGTCATTATAAGTGGACAAGCTAAAACATATTCAATTGGAAACTTATGGACAGAATAAAAAACTAATTAAAAAAACACCTATGACAAACAAAAAAAGAGACGTTGCATTTATGATTATTTCTGGTGCCATTATAGTAGTTGGTATAATTGGACTTTTTGTATTTAGACCCTTTGGTTTAATCACTATAGTTGTAGGTGCAGGCATGTTATTAATGGCGTATTTATCTAAATTATAATAGTACTAAATCACGTTAAATAACGTAAATTGCAAGCCCATTAAAAAGGAGTTAAACATGCAGAATCATTCCATGCTAGAGTACATAAAAGACGTATTACAAAACCTGCCAACTAATTGGTTAAATCTAACCACCCACAGACTAGACATTTACAACGAAGATAAAGCAAAAACTGAGTTTTTAAACGCATTTGAAACTTTATATCAAACTAATAATTCTAATACTACTGCATTAGATAATTTACCTACAGCGTACGACTACATTAGACTAGGCCATCCGTTATCTTGTATTTTAGAATGGGTTATTGCTAATTTAAACGGATTTCAAGCTGAGCATGTTATTAGCTTTTCATCGCAAGTCACTCCTATTTTAGCAATCCTTAGAAAAAATCTATTAGACAATAAAAACACGCAAATTTGCTACTCTGGGCAATTACCAAAATGCTTTGATGCAGACACCATACAACAGGTTTACGATTATCAATTCAACTTAAAACCAGTCGAAACTATTAACGATATTCCAGAATTTGATGGAAGTACTATTTTTATTGGTCAGCAAGAGGATATTACTCAGTTTCAAATCAACCAAACTATTGACTTTTACATCAATATTCATCCAGATTTTGGAAGTATCATTGTTGCTAACGGAAATGATGACTATATATCAGAGATTCAACATGTAAGACGACGCGAAACTATTGCTATGACACCCATTAATTGTCATTTAGTTTTAAGTGCATTAGCAAACCATTCGTCTTTTAACTTTAAAAGTGATAATGTTAACGCCGATAAAACTTCAGTTCTACAATCCATTACAAGTATCACTGGTGCTGCTACAAAACCATTAGTGGGTTCTAGCGGATTATCTATCCAATATGCGATTATGATGGGTCTAATTCATGATGCGCAGGACCATCACAAAGGAAAAGCTATTAAATTTATTGTTCCACCAAATTGTTATGGTGGCACCAATGACCAAGCAAGACGTGTTGCAACTTGTTTAGACCACGTGGAAATTGTCGATTTACCTGTAGATGGTGAGAATGATATGGTACAAAGTATAGACCGTATTTTAACCACTATTGCTAGCCAAGATGCTATCCCATATATAATTGCAGAAATTCCAACAAATCCAAGAGTTGAAGTACCAAACCTCGAAGATTTAAAAGCGGTTTTAAGTAAAATACGTTATACGCCTAATGGCGAAACTGCTATAGATCCTGTATTTATTTTAGATCAAACGTTTTGTCCAAATGTGCTATTTTTAGGAGAAGGTAAAATACTGTCAACTGTTAAAACTATCTCTTATGCAAGTGGTTCAAAATTTCCGAGTGGTGGATTGTGTACAGCTGGTTATTGTGTAGGAAATAGTAAAACAGAACGCTTAATGCAAAAGATAGAACAGCATCTATTATTATGTGATAATGAAGCAACAAATCTGCAATATCAGATTTTGGCAAAGCAGTTACCATCCATGAATCAGCGCATTGAAGATGCCTATCAAAACACTCGTGAGTTTGTAAACTTTATAAAAGAACATTTACCAGACGCAAAAATTAATTTTGTATCAGAAGACTTAGCAGAACAAGGATTCACGCCTTCAGTATTCTCTTTAGATTTACCAACAAAAGGACATACTGCTGAAGAAAAAGAACGTTACAAACGTGCATTAAATCATAAACTGATTAATTTAATGATTACTAAAATCCCAGAGGAAAGTAAATACTGCGTAAGTTATGGGCAATTAAAAGGCTGTTACTGGACTATTCCAGCAACGTCTACACAAGGTACTACCAAAGAAGGTGATAAAGATTATATTGCACGTGTTGCTTTGTCTGGAAATATGGATTTAGAAAAACACAAAGAAGTGTTTTTAGAATTTGTTGATAGTATTAAATAAGTCTAATTCTTATACAAACTAGGTAAACTCACTTTAAACTTAACAGCAATCAATCTAACGGTTATTACAACTGCTCCTGCGATAACAAACACAAAATCTGACGCAATAGGTAATTTGATTACTAAAAAATAAGTTGCACCTCCTAAGATACAAGCAGTAGCATAAACTTCTTTTCTAAAAATTACAGGTATTTCATTACATAAAATATCACGAATCACACCACCAAAACATGCAGACATCGTTCCTAAAAATATACAGATAATTGGGTGGAGTCCTGCATTTATTCCCTTTTCAACACCAACTACAGTATATAAACCAATACCAATGGTATCAAACAAAAACAAGGACTTACGCAAATAATCAATCTTACTTCTAAACACAACTGCAAAGACCGTAGACAAAATAACAACGTAAATAAACGTCATATCTTTCATCCAACTTACAGGAGTTTCACCTATTAAAATATCGCGTAAGGTTCCACCACCAACTGCAGTTACAAATGCAATAATTAGTATTCCAAATGCGTCCATTCGCTTATTAAGCGCAACCAAAACTCCTGATATTGCAAATGCAATAGTTCCTAAAATATCTATGATGTAAAACATACGCTATAAAAAAGCAAAACTAACACTTTATTATTCGTTTTAATAATAAAAATATTAGTGTATATAGTTTAAAAAACCCTAGTATACTTAAACTATTAGAGGCAACAGATTAGTAATTTATTTTTAATATTATCTTTTTTAGCCTATATTGTCACTGCTATTAATCAATATTCTATAAACCATGAAACGATTAGTTTTATTACTAACTGTTATTCTCCCGTTATGCTTTTCTCATAATTTACAAGCTCAAGACGATTATTCTCCTTGGACTGCAAGCTTAAGTACCAATGCTATAAACAATCCTGTAAGATCGTTACCTGGTGACGAGGGTCGTTTTAAAACGTGGAATTGGGATCCAGCAGGATTTAAAATTGGTTTAGCAAGACATATAAAAGGTAATTTATCTTTTGAAACCACTATTTCGCTTAGCGGAATTAAACAAAACTATGTTAATCTTGACGAGAAGTTTCCGTTAATTTCTTTAGACGGACTATTTAAATTAAACTTATCTAACAGTTTTGTGGTTAACCCTTACCTTGCTTTAGGTGGTGGTTACACTTGGCTGGATAATGTTGGTGCAGGAACCCTAAATGCAGGTGTTGGTATCAACGTGTGGTTAACGTATAATTTTGGATTGACTGCACAATCTGTTTACAAACATACGTTTAAAGATTATGGATTAAAACATTACCAACACTCGGTTGGAATAATTTTCAAATTTGGAGGCACAGATAGTGATAACGATGGTATTATTAATGAAGAAGACCAATGCCCAAACGTGTTTGGCTTAGCAACTTTAAATGGTTGTCCTGACAAGGATAAAGATGGTATTGCAGATAAAGACGATAACTGTCCTGATATGCCAGGAACTTTAGAGGGTTGTCCAGATACAGATAACGATGGTGTACCAGATCCTTATGACAGATGTCCAAATGTAGCTGGAGAACAATCTAACAGAGGTTGTCCATTACCAGATACAGATGGAGATGGTGTACTAGACAAGATGGATAAGTGCCCACAAAACAAAGGATTAAGTAGTAACAATGGTTGTCCAGAAGCTAAAAAAGAGCCAACAAAAATGACAGTATCTAATAAACCTGTTTTAATATATTTTGAATTAAGTAAAGCTGAAATCACAGAAGACAGTCAAACCATATTGGATAACGTTGCACAGTTTATGAAAAAATCTAAGTTCAAATCTTATGAGATTTCAGGACATACAGACAATACCTCGTCTAACGAGACCAATTTGAAACTGTCTTTAGAACGCGCTAATGCAGTAAGAGCTTATCTTGTGGATAAAGGTGTTGATGTAACCATGTTAATAACCAAAGGGTTTGGAGAAGAATTCCCGATTGACAAAACCAATACAGAGGAAGGTAGACAGAAAAATAGACGTGTAGAAATTATTCCATTGCAATAATGTGACAACTCATCTATAAAAAATAACAACTGGGTTACTTGTTTTAGTGAAACACAACGGTTTATTGCACCTTTGAAGTGTTAAACAATAAAACCACACATCATGAAAACATCAACAACACCAAACCAATTAAAAAGTAACCTATTAACCACTTTAGTTTTATTTGTATTAAGCCTAACACTAAGTGTTGCCCAAACAGATACTAAGGTTACTACCGAAGAGGGGCAGACTATAACAGTGACAATAGACAATGTAAAAAACAATACTGGACAAGTCGTGTTTGCCTTACATACAAAAGACACTTGGATGAAAGGTCAAGGAGTACAAAATACAACCACTACAATTGAAAACAATAGTGTAACAATTACTTTTACAAACGTACAACCAGGTACCTACTCGATTATGGCATTACACGATGTTAATAATAATAACCGCATGGATTTTGAAAACGGTATGCCACAAGAAAGCTATGGTATGTCAAACAATCCTATGAGTTATGGACCACCACAATTCTCTGAAGCTAAATTTGAAGTTACAAACGAAGATTTAGAATTTAACATACGCTTCTAACCACATCAAAAACCGAATAGTTATTAAGCCACTTTTTAAGTGGCTTTTTGTGTTTGTACTATTTGACTTTGACAAATTTTTCAAGTAACTTCGTTTAACGACTGATATAAAACACTTGTACTGCACTTTTCGAGGTGTTGAAACGTTTTCGTATCATTTAAGTTTGCATCATTACGAAAAACATCCTGCCATAAATTGAACAATTATTTTCAAGACATCGAATACCATTTAATAAAACACCTTTCGGAAACTAAAGAAAGACTTTTAATTGCTGTGGCTTGGTTTACGAATCAAACTATTTCTAATGCTTTAATTCGACTGAAAGATGTTAACATTGACATTATTGTAGATGATAATAAAGTAAATCGAGAATCAACAGCTATAATAGATTTACAGAATAACGCAATACAAATCTCATTCATTAAAGATTTACAAAAGAACTATTATTCAATGCACAATAAATTCTGTGTAATTGACAATAAAACTGTTTTAACAGGCTCATATAATTGGTCAAAAAACGCAAATACAAACGACGAGAATTTAGCTTTTATTTCTGACAAGGATATTGCTACAAGTTACAATATGGAGTTCAGCAAAATAAAGAACAAAAAATATAAAATAGACAGAATTTCATTTTCAAAAACAGAGGTAGAACAAATAACAAATCTCATTGAAAAGGGACTTGTCAACTCACTTAAAGCAAATCGTGAAAATCTGGAAACTGGAATGTTTAACAAGTGGACTGACAGAAAAATCAAAAACCAAATTCGTGAAATTAGCGAGAGAGTTCATAACACAGTCAAAGACAAAGTAGGTTCAATTGGAATTTATTCAGATTTAATAGCTAAATATGGAATTGAATTTAATTATTTGGCAACCGAAGAGGAAAAAGCCAACTCTCGGCATAAATATTCAAAAGAAGGAATTGATAAAATAGAACACTATTTAAACATTGATTTTCAGTTATTAAAAATCAAAGCTATAGACAAAATCTTATCTAAATATCAGGAATTAATTAAAACAAAAACAGCCAGAGAGGAAACAAGAAAGATATTAGAAATGGTTAATTATATAATAAAAGAGAAGTTATTTATTAATAATCAGTTAAAAAAAGACTGAATTGAAAAAATAACGTCGCACTACAACGTATAAAATTAATTGCTAGTGCAAGCCTACTCACGAAAATTCTCGCCGATTTTCTATTCGGTTTGTATTTGTTAAATTAGTTGCTAAAACCACGAAACTAATCATAAACAAAACCGTTAAACAAAAAACAAAAAAAAGAGCAACTTAAGTTGCTCTTTTTTTTGCTATTAATCAATCCTAATTAAAGGCTTTCACCCAACCAAGCATTCATCATCCAAACGGTTTTTTCTTGTTCAGTAATAAAATCGCTCATCATAGCGTTGGTTCCTTCATCATTGGCATCGTCAGATGCGTTTAAAATGTGTCGTTCTATTTTTAATAATTCGGTTAGCGAGGTTACAATTAACGCAACTGCGTTTTCGTCTTTAGACACATTGTGTCCAACAGGTACTTTAGCCTGTTTAATATAATCTCCAAAGGTATGTAAAGGGGTTTCGCCTAAAGTTAACACACGCTCTGCTATTAAATCTACTTTCATATTAGCATCTGTATACAGCTCTTCAAACTTAACATGTAAGTCAAAAAAGTTTTTTCCTTTTATATTCCAATGGATGCCTCTTAAATTCTGATAATATATCTGAAAATTAGCTAGTAAGTGATTTAATTGATCTGCTAATTCTTTTGTTTTTTTGATGTCTAATCCAAGACTATTAAGTGTCATAAAGCTATTATTTTTTGTTTAACATAAATTTACTGTGAATTAATTTCGATTTATCATAAATTTTATTGATAGATTTTATATTTTTATAGTCTTAAACTATTATTATGACTATCACACAATTATCATATGTCCTCGCAGTAGCAGAAAACCAGAACTTTACCAAAGCTGCTCAAAAATGCTTTGTGACGCAACCTACGCTAAGTATGCAAATACAGAAATTAGAAGACCAATTAGATGTTTTAATTTTTGACCGAAGTAAAAAACCTATAGAGCTAACCGAAGTTGGTAAAAAAATAGTAACACAAGCTAGAAATATAGTTAACGAATCGTACAGAATACAAGATATTGTAGATCAAGAAAAAGGATACATAGGTGGCGAATTTAAACTAGGGATTATCCCAACCGTTATGCCAACCTTACTCCCAATGTTTTTGAACAATTTTGTAAAAAAATATCCTAAAGTAAAGCTTAAAATAGAAGAGTTAACCACAGAGGAAATTATTTCTAGAATAAACGACGGACATTTAGATGCTGCTATAGCTGCGACACCGTTAGAGAACGAAACTATTAAAGAACGTGTCTTGTACTTTGAGCCTTTTGTGGCTTACGTCCCACAAAACCATAGATTAAGAGATAAAAAGACGTTAGAGGTCTCAGATTTGGATATTGACGACATGTTGTTACTAGAAGATGGACATTGTTTTAGAGATGGTGTGATTAATTTGTGTAAAGCGTTTAAACATCATAGTGATGATAAATTTCAACTAGAAAGCGGAAGTATAGAAACCTTAGTAAAATTATCTAATGAAGGCTTAGGTATGACCTTATTACCTTATTTGCATACTTTAGACTTAAATGATAAAGCCAAAAATAACCTACATTATTTTACAGAACCATCTCCAGCACGAGAAGTGAGTTTAATTTATCATAAAAGTGAACTAAAGATGCAAATTATTGAAGCATTACAAGATGTAATATCTGGTGTGGTAAGAGGCGCAATTGCTTTTCAGAACGTGCAAATAATAAGTCCAATAAGTAAATAAAAAAAGCGACCAGTTGGTCGCTTTTTGGTTTATCTTGTTAAGGATTTAAATAAATTAAACATTGATCTAGTTTTGGGTTTTGTAGTACTAAGGATTGTATATACACCTTAAGCTCTTCTATCTCGTAGGGCAATAATCGCTCCAGAGCTTTTTGTACTTCTTTACAAAACAACGTGGTATCAAAACTAACTTTTTGAAGTACAGTTTTGGTGTACTCAAACATTGCTCTTGCCATAATTAATTAAAGGTTTAGTTAAATAAAAGTAGTATTGTATTATAGGCAAACGGTTTAAAAGTTCCGATTAAAGGTAACAAAAAAATACATTCAAATTTCAAAGTCAACAAACTTTAACACTTAAAAAGACGTTAAATTTTAGGCTTTAAAATCTGTTGTCACCATCCAATAAATCGCCTAATCCACCTAAAATACTACCTTCGCCTTTACTTTTTCCACCTCTAGGCACGCTTTGTAATACACGTCCTGCTAATCTACTAAATGGTAAGGATTGCACGTAAACCACACCTGGACCTTTTAGTTTTGCAAAAAACAAACCTTCGCCTCCAAAAACAGTATTTTTTATACCACCAACAAACTCGATGTCATAATTAACCTCTTGTGTAAATCCAACAATACAACCAGTATCTACTCTTAAGGTGTCTCCAGCATGTAATACTTTTCTAGCTAATGTTCCGCCAGCGTGTACAAATGCCATTCCATCTCCTTCTAGTTTTTGCATGATAAATCCTTCACCACCAAACAACCCTCGACCTAATTTTTTACTAAATTCAATTCCAACACTAACACCTTTAGCTGCACATAAAAAGGCATCTTTTTGGCAAATAAATTTTCCGCCATACTCTAATAAATCGATAGCAACAATTTTTCCTGGATAAGGCGATGCAAAACTCACCTTACGTTTTCCTGTAAGGTTATTGTAAAAGGCTGTCATAAATAAACTTTCACCTGTTAGCAATCGTTTTCCTGCGCCAAACACTTTGCCTAAAAAACCTGTATCGTTTTTAGAGCCATCTCCAAAAATAGTTTCCATTTTAATGCCATCATCCATCATCATAAAGCTTCCTGCTTCAGCAATAACACCTTCATCTGGATCTAATTCGATTTCTACATATTGCATTTCTTCTCCAAAAATCTCAAAATCTATCTCGTGAGCATTTTTGTTATGTTCTGGTAATTCGTCTTTACGATACATATTTTTAAGGTTTTAATTTATTATATGTTGCTTATTAATGTAATTTGTTACAAAAAGTTAACTACCCTTTAACTTTAATAGACCATTCAAAATTAAACGTGGACACAACTAATCCTTCTTGGTTGGTTCCAATGGATTGCATAGTCACCGTTTGACCGTCTCCAGTTTTAATGGCTGCAGCTAGTGCTTGGTCTACCTTGTGACCATCATCACACACAAAAGTGATTCGTCCAGTTGCTTTTTTAGTAAACGTGGCGTTGTTAGAGGTGACTAACATAGATACTTTTTTACCAGAGGATTTAATTTTCATCATCATCATAGCTCCAGTTGCAAACTCTGCTGCCATCCCTTGAACAGCCCAAAACATAGAATTAAACGGATTTTGATTTATCCACCTATGCTTTACAGTAGTAATACATTGCTGGTCGTTAAGCACTTTAGTGCGAACACCACAAAAGTAAGCAGATGGTAATTTAAGCATTGTAAATGCGTTGAGTTTACTGGGAGATATCTTCATTTATAAGTCTATTTTCAGCTAAATTATTGAAAATAATTGACATTACTATATGTTAAAAAAATGTTAATTTTAAGTACTTTGTATTGCATAATACCTTCTTTTAGATATATATTTGCATAAGAAACTATTATATACTTTTTAAATATGGTTACCAATCATCATAAAAACCTAGCCACTTGTATTCATTTATCGACATTTTCTCGATTTATAATTCCATTTGGAAATATTATAGCGCCAATTATATTATGGATTACTAATAAAGATAAATCAGATTTTATAGATACACATGGTAAGCAAGCTATTAATTTTCAATTTAGTGTATTGCTATATGCACTAATTATTGGTTTGGCTTGTATTCCGTTTTTTGCTTTTAATGTATTTAGTCATTTTGACATCTTAGATTTTCAAGCGTTTGAAGGAATAAGAATTAATATTAGCAAACCCTCTCCTCTATTTTATATTGGAGGAGGATTAGGTCTTTTAGCTGTTATTGGATTTATATTGGAAATCATTTTTATTATTAATGCAAGCTTAAAAGCTAAAGATGGAGAGAATTACAACTATCCATTAACCATACATTTTATAAAATAAGCACATGAAACATTCACTATTAATATTAGTCCTATTATTTTCAGTTTTTGCTTTAAGCCAAGTAGATAAAGATTCAGAATTATATAAAAAATTAGCTATAAATGATAGTATGTTATTTACAGAAGGATTAAATAAATGTAATCCAAAATTAATGGCTAAATACATACACTCTGACTTTGAATTTTACCATGACAAAGGTGGAATCAATAAAGGTAAAGACCAATTTATAATTGGTTTAGAACAACAATGTGCTGGAGAAGGCTTAGGTAACAAACGTTATTTAGTAGCTGGATCTTTAGTTGTTTATCCTCTTTATAACAAAGGTGAACTTTATGGCGCAATACAACATGGAGAACATAATTTTGGAGATAGTACACCAAAATTTACCCACTTATGGCTCCTTGAGAATAACGAGTGGAAAATAAGTAGGGTTTTAAGTTACGACCATTAACAATCATCATCAATCAATCATATCATCAAAAAACGAACAGTTTAATTATGAAACACTCTAAAGACTTATGAAGATAGAAAACACAAAAGCACAAATGCGTAAAGGCGTTTTAGAATACTGCATTTTGTCTGTTTTAAAAGACGAAGACGCTTACGTTGCAGAAATTTTAGGTACGCTAAAGGACGCAAAGTTGTTGGTAGTAGAAGGAACCATTTATCCTTTATTAACTCGACTAAAGAATGCTGGATTACTCAATTATCGTTGGGAAGAATCTACTTCTGGACCACCACGTAAATATTACGGATTAACAGAAACAGGTCACCTATTTTTAAAGGAATTAACCACGACTTGGGACGAATTACAAAACGCAGTAAACATAGTAACATCAATTAAATCAACTAAAAAATGAATAAAACAGTCAACATAAATTTAGCAGGTATATTTTTTCATATCGATGAAGATGCATACTTAAAATTACAGCGCTATCTTGAGGCTATAAAACGTTCATTTACAGACTCTCAAGGTCGTTCAGAAATAATAGCAGATATAGAAGCTAGAATAGCAGAACTATTCTCTGAACGCATGAAAACAGACCGTCAGGTTATTGGAAATAAAGAAGTTGAAGACGTCATTACTATTATGGGGCAACCTGAAGATTATCTTGTCGATGACGAGATTTTTGAAGACGAGCCAAACAAAAGTTATACACATTCAAAATCATCAAAAAGCAGTAATTCTAAAAAGTTATTTAGAGACACAGAAAACAGTTATATTGGAGGTGTTTGTGCAGGATTAGCGCATTACTTTAATATAGATGTTATTTGGGTGAGATTAGTATGGATTTTACTTGTTTTTGGAGCAGGAACTGGTATTTTCTTATATATTTTACTTTGGATTTTTATTCCTGAAGCCACAACCACATCGGACAAGTTAACCATGACTGGTGAGGAAGTCACGATAACAAACATCGAAAAAAAAATTAAAGATGGATTTGAAAGCGTATCCGAAAATGTAAAGAATATTGATTTTCAAAAACACGCAGACAAATTAAAAGAAGGATTTGAACAAGCGTCAGATAACATTTCAGAGTCGGTCAAACGTATTGATAGCAACAAGATAAAATCTAGTAGCAAATCGTTTTTTGATAGTGTTGGAGGCGTATTCTCCTCATTTTTTAAAATCTTTTCAAAATTTATAGGTATTGCTTTAGTCATGTCATGTGTTGCTGGAATAGTTGTTTTGGCTATAGGTCTATTATTTGGAACATTCTATGATGCTGATTTTAGATTTTTTGATGCCGATTTTATTAGAGCACATGATGCATTAGACGGATCATTTTGGGTATTTCCAGTATTGATTTTTATAGTCTCTGTTATTCCTATAATTTTCTTTATATACTTAGGTTTAAAAATCTTGATTAACAATCTTAAACCTATGGGTAGTGTTGCAAAATACAGCTTAATTGGTCTATGGATAATGGCGGTTATTGGACTAGCAATAGTAGGAACCAAACAAGGCTTGAGTTATAAAGAGAAAGCTGCAGACATCAAAACACAACCATTAGTAAATATCAAAACAAACGACACTTTAGTGGTTAGTATGAATTATAATGACACATTTGCTGAGCGTTTTAGAAGAGATTACGGCTTACAAAGTGCTAATGATGACAATGGTAACGAGGTAACTTTCTCTCAAGGTATTCGATTAATAGTAAAATCAACAAAAGATAGCGTCGCTAAACTTAGAGTAGATAAATCTGCAAGAGGAAGTAACTTTAACAAAGCTAAAGATAGAGCTAAAAATATAAGTTACAACTATACTTTAAATGGTAATAATTTAATTTTAGATAACTATTTTACAGTCCCAAATAATGCTATATCAAGAGATCAAGAAGTAGAATTAACCTTATACTTACCTGAAGGTAGTATTTTATATGCAGAAGAAAGTACTTATAACTACCACAAAAATAATAGTCACTATTACAATGACATATTAAATAATGGTATGGAAGAGCACTATCTATTGGTTAAACGTGCAAAATTAGAATGCCTTGATTGTGAAGAAGATGAAAAAGACAATGACCAAACTATGACCAATGAAGAAGACACCTCAACTCTAGTAGTTAACGAAGATGGTTTAGTAGCTAAAAGTGAAACTATGGACGTCATTATAAATGATGAAGGTGCAAAAGCTAGCACCAAAAATGTTGAAGTCACTATCACAGAAGAGGATGGTATAAATATTACAAACAAAAACGACAAATAACAATCACACTAAAAACAAACATTATGATCGCATTAATCGAGTATCTAGTCACCTCAATTTCATCTATTTTTATATAGATAAAACCAAAATCAATCAAAAAAACCAGCCATCTCAAGCTTTAAAAAAGTTTGGGATGGTTTTTGTTTATATTTGTAAGTAACTAAACTATTTATACAAATGATTAAACAATTACTATCCTTATTTTTAATACTGATTACTACTACAGCCTTTTCTCAAAAAAAAGAAAAAGTAAAAGGTAGTCGCGTGTTAAGCACAGAAACTACTGCTGTTTATGGGTTTCAGCGTTTAGTTTTAAACGAAGATTTTGAAGTTAAATTGGTTAAAGCAGACTCAACGTCGGTACAAATAATGACAGACGACAACTTGCATGAATACATAAGTATAGTCTCTCAAGACAGTACCTTAAGTCTTAAAACAACTGCAAAGCTTCAGGAAAAAAAATTAGAAATCACTGTGTTTTATAATGATATTTTAAATACCATAGAGCTAAATGAAGATGCGGAAATAAGTTCTGAAAACACCTTAGAATTCAACGATTTAACACTTACTGCTTCAGAAAGCTCAAAAGCCTACTTAACTATAGAATCTGATTTATTTAAAATAATAAACAACGATAGAGCTAAAGTAGAACTTAATGTAACAGCAAAAGCAGTTAATTTAGAGCTAAACGACAATAGTAAATTAGAAGCTTTAATTAATGCGTCTAATATTGTCGCAGATTTATTAGAAAGTGCTAATGCAAAAGTTGAAGGTGACACAGAAAACTTAACTTTAACAGCAGATAACTCTTCAGATTTTAGAGGCGAAAATTTAACCGTTAAAGACGCATCTGTAAAGACAGAGAATAGAGCTGAAGTTAGTATTGAAGTTAATGGAGATTTAATTATTGATGCTTCAGGCTCTTCAGATATTAGTATTTACGGTAGTCCAAAAATTACAATAGAAGCGTTTGAGGATAATGCTATTTTAAGACGTAAATAGCCTCATGTTATAATACAAAAAAGCCGAAGCAAATGCTTCGGCTTTTTTAGTTAGTACTATTAAAGTGTTAGTTATAAGTAGACGTACTTACTTCAAAATTAGCATCTTTTGCTGCTAAATAACGTTCGGCATCTAAAGCTGCCATACAACCTGTTCCTGCAGCTGTAATAGCTTGTCTATACACGTGGTCTGCTGCGTCTCCACTAACAAAAACTCCGTCTATGTTAGTTTTTGAAGTACCTGGTTTTGCATTAATTATATAACCTGTTTCATCTAGGTCTAAATACCCTTTAAAAATATCGGTATTTGGTTTGTGTCCAATTGCAACAAAAAATCCAGTAGCTGGTATCTCATGCTTCTCATTAGTCTGATTATTAAATACTCTTACACCAGTAACTACTTGTCCATCACCTAATACCTCATCGGTTTCTGTGTTATATAGTATTTCAATATTCTCAGTATTTTTAACACGCTCTGTCATAATTTTTGATGCTCTAAACTCATCACGTCTTACTAACATAGTTACTTTGGTGCATAATTTAGATAGGTAATGTGCTTCTTCACAAGCACTATCTCCTGCTCCAACAATAACTACTTCTTGATTTCTATAGAAAAAACCATCGCAAACTGCACATGCAGAAACACCACCTCCTAACTTTAGATATTTTTGTTCTGAGTCTAAACCTAAGTATTTAGCAGAAGCACCTGTAGAAATAATAACAGTATCGCAATGAATTTCTTTTTCATCGTTAACCCATACTTTGTGCGTATCTCCAGAAAAATCTACTTTAGTAACCCAACCGTTTCTAACATCTGTTTCAAAACGCTCTGCTTGCTTTTGAAGCTGCATCATCATTTCTGGACCAGTAACACCATCTGGATAACCTGGAAAATTTTCGACTTCGTTAGTTGTTGTTAATTGTCCACCTGGTTGTGTTCCTTGGTACAAAACTGGTTTCATATTGGCTCTAGCTGCATAAATTGCTGCAGTATATCCTGCAGGACCAGACCCTATAATTAAGCATTTTACTCTTTCTATTGTATCAGACATATATATATAATTTTTCTTTGACAAAAGTAGAATTTTAAGTCAAAACCTTACCTAAGATTTATTAAAAGTTATTATAAAATCATAAACATATCTTATGGTGTTTTATTGAAACATATATATAGTGATTGTTTATCTTTTTTTAAAATTCTGGTTGAAAAGATTTAAGAAGTCGCATTAAATTAGTTTCCATTTGCGTAAAATGCGTATTCCTTTCTGTTTTATTTGAAGCATTGGTAAAATAAGGGACGATGCTTCCATCTTCGTATTTATCTATAATTAAGGGATGTACATAATATTTTCTGCAGACGTTTCTGGTGTTACCCAATTCTTTAGCAGCTGTATCAATTGCTATTAATATATTTTTTTTATTCTGTTTATCATCTTCAGTATACCCTAATTCTTTCAAGGTTTCAAAACAAATAATTGTGGCTGCCCAAGTCCTAAAATCTTTGGCGGTAAAAAGTATTCCGCTTACCTCTTGCAAGTACTCATTTAGCATCGTACTATCTACTTTTTGCTTTACACCATTTTGATCGTAGTATTGAAACAATTCCCAACCAGGTATTTCTTCGCACTTATTAACCAAGCGTATCAATTTTTTGTTTCTTAAAGACACTTTGTACTCTTTTCCTTTTTTACCCACAAACTCAAACTGTATTTTATCTTTAAATGTGTTTACGTGTTTGGTTCTTAACGTAGTCAACCCATAGGTTTCGTTACGTTTAGCGTATTGATGGTTGCCTATTCTAATATGTGTTTCTTCCATTAATCTTACAATTAATGCCAAGACTTTAGTTTGTGTCCATTTGTTTTGGTCTAAATCAGATTCAACTTGCGCTCTAATATTGGGTAGCTGTTGACCAAACAAATACATTTTATAAAACTTTGTTTGGTTTCTAATCTTATTCCATTTGGGATGATATCTATATTGTTTACGTTGTTTGTTATCACGTCCTACAACTTGAAGATGTCCATTGGGAAGTTGTGATATTTTCACCTCATTCCAAGCTGGTGGTATTACTAATTTTTGCAATCGATCTAACTGGCTTGGCTCTTTAATAATTTTATTTTTTAACTTAAAAACAAAATTGTCATCATCTTTTTCTCTTATGATTTTAAGATGTGATGGATTGGTATAAACCAAATCAAATTCTTCTATCACCTGTTCTGGTTGTAAAAGAATTTGATTGTAAATGGATGCATGTAAGGAAGCCACAACTATAAGTTTTTGTGCATATAAGATTTGTAAGCTTCTGCTAATTCTTCTTTTTGTTTGTCGGTAAACACTTTTCCTGCTAATTGAAAAAATGTATGTTCTTCATCTTCTAGGTGATGCTCAACTTTCTCTTTTAAATCTTTAGCTATTTTTAACCAAGCAGAAGAGCTATAGTCTGTATTGTCAAGTTGTTCGATTAACTCATCAATTTCATGATGCTCTGCAATACCGTGTCTTGCTTTTTCCTGCATCATATCATTGCTAATTAATGGTTTGTAAAAGTGACGTTCTTCAGCTTGAGCATGGATTTCGAGTTGATTTTTCAATTTTTTGTATAGCATGTCTCTATCACTAGTATCTCCTGAGGTTTTAACAAGACGGTCTAATAACTCCCTTTGGGTATCGTGGTCTTTTCTAATAGATTCAAAAATAGTCATGGTTTTATATTTGATGGTTAATAAAGATGTAGTTTTATCTAATAATTTTTTTGACAAGCATCATCAATCCTAATTTTGTAAACATTTTAAATCCAGTTTGTAACCAATGTGAAGGCTGTAAAGCATCCCTAAAATCTTCTTTAATTATCTTTAATTCCTCCCATGCAATTTGCTTTTCGAGGCTTAACCTTCTAATATCTCTTTCTATGTCTTCCTGTGTATTGTATTGCTTCATAATTAATCAAAAAAGGATTTAGAAATGGTTCTAATTACGGTATTATTTATTTGCTTACGCAGTAAATAAATAATTAAAGAAATTATAAAAAATAAGGCGCCTACAATTACAAAGCCTAATGCAAAACTGTCAAGATTATTTCCTATAGCTATTGCAGAGGATATTGCTAAAAAAACTAATCCAATAAGCATCAGTCCACCAATTAAAAGTGCTTTAAGCATTAGACTTAAAGAGCTTGTTAATTGTTGAAAAATTTTAAGCTTGTAATACTCGTGCGATTTTTTTAAAAAAGCTTCGCCTTTATCAACTGCTTGGCTAGAGGTGTCGTTTAATGATTCAAAGACGCTCATTATTATTTTTGTAGTTTTTTATTTCTAGCCTTTAAATCTTTTAATTTTTTTTCTAAAGTAGTAATAACATCGTCAGCTTTATAACTAGCACTGGATACAATAGTTTCTAGTTGTGAATCTAGATTACTTTTTTGATTAGTTAATGTACTAGCTACTTGATCTTTTAAGTGTACTGCACTATCTGCAATTTTATCTTTTGTAGCAATAGCTTCTTCAGTTAATTTTTTTCTAGTATTGCTTCCTTTATCTGGTGCAAATAGTATTCCTAAGGTAGCTCCTATTGCTCCACCTAATAATAGTCCTAATGCTGTATTTGTGCTTTTACTCATGTTTTAATTTTTTTATGGTTAATAATTAAATAAATGAGCTTTCATTATAATATTGAAAGCTCAATTATGGTTTATACCCAAAGATAGAAAACTTCAATTAAATTATTCTTAATAAAAATCTAAATTAATTGATAAATATTTGTTAAAGACTTTATATTTTGATCTAATATTATTGATTATTTATAATTTTAACAAAAACACTTGCAATGAAAAAATCAATAACTACCAAAAACCCTTACACTGGGCAGGTTTTAAAAGAATACCAATATCATTCAAAAAATGATATCGAAAATATTTTAAATACTTCGGATAAAACATTTGAAAATTGGAAAAAAACCGACATAAAGCATCGTACAGATTTATTGCAAAATTTAGCAAACTTACTAGAGCAACATAAAGAAAAGTATGCTAAACTTATGATGGAAGAAATGGGAAAACCAATTACGCAAGGTATAGCAGAAGTTGAAAAATGTGCTAAGCTTTGTGATTTTTACATTGCTAATGCTGACCATTTTTTAGCAGACCAAATCATTGAAACTGAAGCTAAAGAGAGTTTTATTAGTTACGATCCGCTTGGCGTTATATTATCCATAATGCCTTGGAATTACCCCTTATGGCAAGTCTTTAGATTTGCTGTACCTACATTAACTGCTGGTAATGTAGGACTACTTAAACATGCTTCAAACACAACTGGATCAGCTTTAGAAATTGAAAACATTTTTATTGAAGCAGGTTATCCTAAAGGTTGTTTTCAAACCTTATTAACCGATCATGAAACCATAGAGTCAATAATAGGTAATAAAATTATTAAAGCTGTTACACTTACAGGAAGTGAAAAGGCAGGAAGAAGCATTGCTGAAGTTGCAGGTAAAAATCTTAAAAAAACAGTTTTGGAATTAGGCGGAAATAATGCCTGTATTATTTTAGACGATGCTAACCTTGATAAATACATAGATACAATTGTAAAAGCAAGAATGCAAAACAATGGACAAAGTTGTATTGCTGCAAAACGATTTATTGTAACTGAAAACATCTATGATGAATTCTTAGAAATGTTTACTAAAAAAATTGAAGGTTTAACAATAGGTAATCCAGATAGTAAGGATACCTATATTAGTGTAATGGCTAAACAAGGTTTGGCAGAAGAACTAGAAAATCAGGTTAAAAAATCATTAGAAAAAGGGGCTGTAATCCACTACGGAAACGAAAGAAAAAACGCTTACTACCAACCAACAATCATTACCAACGTAACTTCAAATATGCCTATATTTGAAGAAGAAACCTTTGGGCCAGTTGCAGCGGTAATTAAAGTCAAAGATAAACAGGAGGCTTTTAAAACCGCAGCTAATTCTAGATTTGGATTAGGCACAATGGTATTTTCAGAAAACATCAAAGAAATTTATGATGACATAAGTAATGTTCCAGATGGCGCATTATTTATCAACGAAATGGTAAAATCAGACCCAAGATTACCCTTTGGTGGAACTAAAGCATCTGGTTACGGTCGTGAATTATCCAAAGAAGGAATCTTAGAATTTGTAAACATCAAAACAGTATACATTAACAAATAAATTAACCAAAAATAACTAAACAATATGAGCTTAATTAAAGACGAAGATGAAAAAAGAAGAGATTACATTTTACAAAAAGACAAAACAACAAAACGAACTGGAGGTTTTGTAGCAGTCATGTTAATCATACTCACATCAGCTGTTATAATTTCAGGATTGGTATTTAAATGGTTTTAATTTCATTTGAAACAATCTTTTTTGTAAATTGTATGGTGACTTTTTAATTAAAACATATTATTATGAAAGCAAAAATTATATTATTCATAGCATTGTTTTTATGTCTTTCATGTAATGACAAAAAAGAAAATATTTCAGAAGAAAAAGAAAATACTTATACAGAACAAAAAACCACTAAAAAATTCCCTCTTGAAGGTGCTTGGGAGCTAGTAAGTTTTTATAATTATGTAGATGATAAAGTCAAAGACTCGTCCTTTACAGATCCAAATCAAAGACAAATAAAGCTCTACACGAAAGAAAAGTTTATGTGGAGTAAAAAAAGACCAGCAGATTCAACTGAGTGGTTTGCTTACGGTAATTATAAAGTTGAAAATAATATGTTGATAGAACATGTTGAATATGGCTCGTTAACCATGGACAATATAATGAAACAACGTTCCTCTTTTGATTATGAATTAATTATAACTCAAGACACTTTTAGTCAAGTAGAACTTGATGAAAATGGTTCCAGAATTTATTCCGAAAACTATAAAAGACTAGAATAAAAAAAGCTTCAGTTTCCACTGAAGCTTTTAAAGTCGGGGTGGCAGGATTCGAACCTGCGACCTCCGCGTCCCAAACGCGGCGCGATAACCGGGCTACGCTACACCCCGAAACTGGTTATCTTTTCCTAAAACATCCTGTTTTTGGAGGTGCAAATATATACCTTTTCTTTAAATTAGAATAAAAATTATTAGTAAATTGTATGTTTAATTAATTTGCTTACAATGACGTCTAAAAACATTCAATTTTTAATTCTCATAATCGTTTCTTTTTTAGCTTGTGCTCAAGATAAAAATCCCGTAAATAATGACCATTACCATGAAATTGTAGTTACAGAATTGAACAATCCTTGGGGATTTGCTTTTCTTCCTGATGGCTCAATGCTAATTAATGAAAAAGATGGACGTATCATTCATTTTAAAGACAACAAAAAAACAGAAATTGCCAATCCTCCAGACATATACCTAAGAGGTCAAGGTGGATTATTAGATATCGAGCTACATCCTGATTATAAAACCAATGGATGGATTTATTTTTCATATGCATCTTCAACAGGAACTGGTGATGGTGGAAATACTGCTATTATGAGAGCCAAACTAAAAGATAATGCTTTGGTTGATAAACAAGTATTATACAAAGCAACTCCTAACACCACTAAAGGTCAACATTTTGGATCAAGAATTGTATTTAAAGATGGTTATTTATTTTTCACCATTGGTGATCGTGGAAATAGAGATGAAAACCCGCAAGATTTAACCAGAGATGGTGGTAAAGTCTACCGATTGCATGATGATGGACGCATTCCTGAAGACAATCCATTTGTAGATACTAAAAATGCAAAAACTGCAATTTGGTCTTACGGTCACCGCAATCCACAAGGCATGAAAATTAATCCGTCAACTGGAGATATTTGGACGCATGAGCATGGTCCACGTGGTGGAGATGAAATTAACATTATTAAAAAAGCAGCTAATTATGGTTGGCCAATCATTACATATGGTAAAAACTATTCTGGTACAACTATTACAGATCAAACAGAAAAAGAAGGCATGGAACAACCGCTACACTATTGGGATCCCTCAATCGCACCTTCAGGTATGGCGTTTATATCAAGTGATAAATATGCAGATTGGAAAGGTAGTGTATTAATCGGTTCACTTAAATTTCAATATTTAGATTTATGTACTTTAAAAAATGGAAAAGTGGTTAAAGAACAACGCTTATTAGATGGATTGGGTCGTGTTCGTTCTGTCGAGCAAGGTCCTGATGGCTATATTTATGTAGGCATAGAAAACTTAGGTATTGTTAAATTAATTAGAGGTCAGAAAAATGAAAATTAATTTTTTAATTGTAATAGTATTCCTATTGTTTTTTAGCTGTAATTCGTCAGATAAAAAAGTAGTCTCAAAAGAATTATCAGCATCAATAGACGCTGGACAAACTGTCTACCAAAACTTTTGTTTAAACTGTCATATGGCTAATGGAGAAGGTATAGAAAAAGTATATCCTCCCTTAGCAAATTCTGATTATTTAAAAAATAATTTAGAAGCCAGCATCAGAGCCACTAAATATGGCTTAAAAGGAAAAATAATAGTAAATGACAAAGTGTATAACAATGTAATGGCTCCAATGGGATTAAGTAATCAAGAAGTTGCTGATGTTATGAACTATATTTCAAACAGTTGGAACAATAAAAATAACTCACTAATAACTCCTGAACAAGTTTCAAAAATTCAACCTAAATAATACCGCTTAAATTCTTAAATTTGGAGCAAAATCTAAACATTACATATGCTTATTATAGGAATAGCTGGAGGTACAGGTTGCGGTAAAACAACTGTTGTTAATCAAATTTTAAATCAATTACCTGAAGGAGAAGTTGGTGTCATTTCTCAAGATTCATATTACAAAGATACCACTCACCTATCTTATGACGAACGTGTTAAAATTAATTTTGACCATCCACGCTCTATAGATTTTGAGTTATTAGAACAGCATTTAAAAGACCTAAAAGATGGTCAAACTATAGAACAGCCTGTATATTCGTTTGTTAAGCATAACAGAACTGGTGACACCATTAAGACCATACCAAGAAAAGTGATGATTGTTGAAGGTATTTTAATACTGACGCATCCAGAATTAAGAGATATGTTTGATATTAAAATTTTTGTACATGCAGATAGTGACGAGCGTTTAATAAGACGATTAAAACGAGACATTACAGAGCGTGGACGTGATATAGACGAAGTGTTAACACGTTATCAAAATACGTTAAAACCAATGCATCAACAATTTATAGAACCTATGAAAGAGTATGCAGACATTATTATACCTAACAATAAATATAATACTGTAGCGGTTGATATTGTTAAGACTATTATTAACGAGAAGTTGCAATAATGAAAACAAAGTGGTACAAAAACGTTTATATTATTATCCTTATCATTTTTGGTATATGGATGATTTTTTTTGATACCAATTCTTTAGTCAATCATCATGATGTTAATAAAGAAAAAAATAAGCTTGAAGAACAAAAAGACTATTACAAAACCCAAATCAATCAAGATAAAGAAGCTTACCAAGAGCTGAATAGCGATGAAGGATTAGAAACCTTTGCAAGAGAAAAATATTACATGAAAAAAGAAAACGAGGATATTTACATCATCGAATATGAAGACAGCCTAAAGACCAACAATAATGAGTAAATCACTTTTTTCTGCATTTGAAAACGTATCGTCTAAAGCTTGGAAACAAAAAATTCAAGTCGATTTAAAAGGTGCTGACTATAACGACACCTTAATTTGGAAAACTACCGAAGGTATTGACGTTAGACCATTTTATCATCAAGATGAGATAGACAACACCTTCCTGATTCAACCTCAACAATGGTCAGTTGGGCAAATTATTTTTGTTCAAAACGAAACTGCTGCAAACCAAAAAGCAATTGATGCCATTCAAAGAGGTGCAGAAACCATTAAATTTATAATTCCTAACCCAGATATTTCTATTGAAAAAACGCTAGAAGCTATAGATTCTAACATTACAAATATTCAGTTAGAACTTCAATTTTTTGACCCACAATTTATTGACCAAGTGGCTCAAATTTCTGCGAAAGCACAACTTATAGTAGACCCAATAGGTCAATTAGCAGCTACAGGAAACTGGTTTAAAAACGAAGAACACACACTAGTTTTTGGTGAGTCGTTAACTATTAACACTACCACTTATCAAAACGCAGGCGCAACTAGCGTACAACAACTAGCGTATGGCTTAGCCCATTTAAACGAGTATCTAAATCGCGCAGAAGGTAAGTCTTTAAAGACTATTCATTTCAACGTGTCTGTTGGGACAAATTACTTTTTTGAAATTGCAAAACTC
The DNA here is from genome assembly GCF_029760915.1 of Olleya sp. YS. Lineage (NCBI taxonomy): Bacteria > Pseudomonadati > Bacteroidota > Flavobacteriia > Flavobacteriales > Flavobacteriaceae > Olleya > Olleya sp. YS. The sequence continues at coordinate 250,016 of NZ_CP121685.1, forward strand.
AGAGCGTTACGTGTGTTGTACAACACCTTAGCTTCAGAATACCAATGTGAAGCGCAATTGCATATTCATGCTATTCCAACCAAACGCAACAAAACTATTTACGATTACAATACCAATATGTTGCGTACCACTACAGAATGTATGAGTGCTATTTTAGGTGGTGCCAATACCGTTTTTAATTTACCATACGACGCCATTTACCATAAAGACAATGAGTTTGGAGAGCGTATTGCCAGAAATCAGTTATTAATCTTAAAACACGAAAGCTATTTTGACGCAGTCCATAATGCATCAGACGGTAGTTATTATATAGAAACCCTAACCACGCAATTGTCAGAAAAAGCACTAGCTCTGTTTAAAGATATAGAAGCCAATGGAGGATTTATTGCACAATTAAAAGCGGGAACCATTCAGAAAAAAATAAAAGAAAGCGCTAATAAAGAACAAGAGTTATTTAATAATGGTAAACTAACACTTTTAGGGACTAACAAACACCCAAATAAAAATGACAAAATGAAACACGAGCTAGAACTGTTTCCGTTTGTTAAAATAAACCCTAGAAAAACCCTTATTCAACCTATTATTGAAAAACGATTAGCCGAAACAGTAGAACAAGATAGATTAAAAACCGAATAAATATTTAGCAAATTATGAACACACGTATTTTTAAAATTGTATTAGTAGTTATTTTAACAATAACTTTTAGTTGTAATAAAAACGAAGCAAAATTACCAGACTTTAAATACGCAGATCAACCTAAAGCGGTAGATTGTAAAACGGGTTACGACGATGTATTAAACGAAGCATTATATGCTTTTGAAAATGATATAGTGAATAAATACGACCCAAAAACCAAAAACAAACTTAGAGCTTACAGAGCCTATATTAGTAATGTTATTTCTAACAGAACTAATTTAGAGCAAACCGTAACAGCACATAGTAAAGCGCTTTATGATGTACTAAAAACTAAGCCTGAATTATGGGATAACAATCATTTAAATTATAACAATGAAGCTGTTAAATGTATTATGGATAACATTAAAGACACCTCATTAAAACAAACTTTAAATGCTTTAGTGGAAAACACAGACAGTAATAGAATTTCAGAATTATTTTCTGCACCTTTAACAAGTAACACCTCATACTCTAGAGACACGTACTTAGCCACCTTTATAGCTTTAGATTTGTATTATTCTAAATTTAATAGTGTAGACTTTTCTACAGTAGATTTAACTGCAAACGAGCCTAAACCGCAACCTATAGATTTTAATAAAAAACCAGTACAAACTCCTGTATTACAGCCAAAACAACCACAACAAGAGATTGATCATACTGGACATAATCATGATTAATAACTGATGTGATTTGAAAATTAAAATTTATCTAGTAGCTATAATTTTACTTTTACATTCTTGTAAGGATGAAAAGAAAGTCGAACAAAACATTGTAAAAGACAATCTTTTTGGTAAACATTATAATTTATCTAAAGACAACATAGATATATACTTACCAAATACATTACAACAGTATAGTGTAGATCAATATGAAAGTGTATTAGCATCAATTGAAGATTCAATAGCAAGACAATCTGAACTACTACGCTTTAATATTTTGAAATTTTCAAAAAAGAACGTGTACTTTTTCAGAACACCAAATCACACAACAGATGTAACGGTTAAAATGATGGACTACTACCCTTTTACCAAACAAGATTCAAAATACCTGTCCGCATTGTTATCACAATCGTGCAGAGAATCTTCAGAAGTAGCAAATAGTACATGTACAAAATTAAGGTCTGGATATTCTGGGACACCACAGACCAAAGCATTTATGGCTAAATTTAAGATAGATTCAGATAAAGAGCCTTCAAGTTTTGCTACAATCTATGCAGTAAGTTCTAATTATAAATCGTTTATAATCACATTTCGTTCGTTATTAAACAGAAATTATAATAAATTTATTGAAAAAACTATCGTCAAATAATGACCAGAAAAAACCTTCAACATATCACCTTAACCGCTTCAGCTAAAAGCCAAAAGCCAAAAGCTACCAGCACTTTCTTAACTGCAGAAGACATTCCTGTCTCATCCAACTATTCTAAAGCAGATTTAAAAGACGTTGAGCATCTAGATTTTGTCGCAGGAATTGCTCCAAATCTTCGTGGTCCTTATAGTACTATGTATGTTAGAAGACCTTGGACCATACGTCAATATGCAGGATTTAGTACAGCTGAAGAAAGTAATGCGTTTTACAGACGTAACCTTGCTGCAGGACAAAAAGGATTATCGGTTGCTTTCGATTTAGCCACACACAGAGGTTATGACTCCGATCACGAACGTGTGGTTGGCGATGTTGGAAAAGCTGGAGTTGCTATAGATAGTGTTGAAGACATGAAAGTGCTCTTCGACCAGATTCCGTTAGATAAAATGTCGGTGTCTATGACTATGAATGGTGCTGTGTTACCCATTATGGCATTTTACATTGTTGCAGCAGAAGAACAAGGTGTACAACCAGAACAGCTAGCGGGAACCATTCAAAATGATATTTTAAAGGAGTTTATGGTACGTAATACTTACATCTATCCGCCTACACCATCCATGAAAATTATATCTGATATTTTTGAATATACTAGTAAGAACATGCCAAAATTTAATAGTATTAGTATTTCAGGATACCATATGCAAGAAGCTGGTGCGACTTGCGATATCGAGTTAGCTTACACGCTTGCAGATGGTTTAGAATATATCAGAAAAGGACTAGATGCAGGCATGGATATAGACACTTTTGCACCAAGATTATCGTTTTTCTGGGCAATTGGGATGAACCATTTTATGGAAATTGCAAAAATGCGTGCAGCACGTATGTTATGGGCAAAATTAGTAAAACAATTTAATCCAAAAAACCAAAAAAGTTTAGCCTTACGTACACATTGCCAAACTAGTGGATGGAGCTTAACAGAGCAAGACCCATTTAACAATGTAGCACGTACCACTATTGAAGCTGCAGCTGCAGCGTTTGGTGGCACCCAAAGTTTACATACCAACGCGTTAGACGAAGCTATCGCGCTACCAACAGATTTTTCGGCACGTATTGCACGTAACACACAAATATTTTTACAAGAAGAAACCCATATTACAAAAACGGTCGACCCTTGGGCAGGCAGTTATTATGTGGAAAAATTAACCCATGATATTGCTCAAAAAGCCTGGTCTTTAATTGAAGAAGTTGAAGCATTAGGAGGCATGACCAAAGCTATTGAAGCTGGTATCCCAAAACTACGTATAGAAGAAGCTGCAGCCCGAAAACAAGCACGTATCGATTCTGGACAAGACATTATTGTTGGAGTTAACAAATACGTATTGGAAGAGGAAGATGCTATCTCTACTTTAGAAGTCGACAACCAAACCGTCCGTTTACAACAAATAGAAGGGTTAACAAAAATAAAAGCCCAACGTAACTCTAATAAAGTTAACCAAGCCTTAGCTAATTTAACCGAAGCTGCTAAGACAGGTCAAGAGAATCTATTATCTTTAGCAGTAGTAGCAGCAAGAGAACGCGCAACTTTAGGCGAAATTAGTGACGCTTTAGAAGCTGTTTTTGGACGTTATAAAGCACAAATCAAATCTTTTTCTGGCGTGTATAGTAAAGAAATTAAAAATGATAAATCGTTTGCAAAAGCCAAAGAGCTAGCAGACCAATTTGCAGAGCAAGAGGGTCGCAGACCACGTATTATGATTGCTAAAATGGGACAAGATGGTCACGACAGAGGTGCCAAAGTCGTCGCTACTGGTTATGCAGACGTCGGTTTTGACGTCGATATTGGACCATTGTTCCAAACACCACAAGAAGCAGCTAAACAAGCAGTAGAAAACGACGTGCATATTTTAGGGGTTTCTAGTTTGGCAGCAGGACACAAAACCTTAGTCCCACAAGTCATTGAAGCACTTAAAAAGTATGGACGTGAAGACATCATGGTTATTGTTGGTGGTGTCATCCCAAAACAAGATTACCAATATTTATTTGATGCAGGCGCAGTTGCTGTCTTTGGTCCTGGAACCAAAATTAGCGATGCTGCTATTAAGATTTTGGAGATTTTGATTGATTAGGTCATATGAAGGTAAGTGTTACATCCTAAATAAAAATGCAAAATCTATATATTAATTTTCTAATAAAAAAACCACTAACATCGTTTATTGACTGATATAAAAGACTACATGTTGAGCTTAAAAAAAGTATTAAAACGTTATTATATCGCATACGTCATAAACAATTACGAAAAATGAATTTTATTTTAGGAATAGGTATTGGAATAAGTCTATTAGCAATTTTTCAACTGATGAAAGAAAAAAACGCTAAACTTATTTCTACCAAAATAGCTGTTTTAATAAATATAGTTTGGATTGTTAGGCTTGCTTTTTTTCTGATTAAAGATTCTGAAATAGCTTTAAAATTTCCAATCTTATTGATGTTGGATCAAAACTTGCTACTGTTGGACAGTGTCGTTTTATGGATGTATTCAAAATCTTTATTAAACACTGCTAAATTTAAAGTTAAAACACTTCTTAATTTTCTTCCCTTTATAATAGGATTTTTAATTTCTGTAGCTACTTACCTATCTGTTCCCAACGAATTAATTGTAGAGCAATACATTAAAATGAATAACAACATTAGTAGTAATAAATCTCTTTTTACAATAGATGTCTTAGTCCTTTTCTTAGTAATCATAATAATATCAATCATTTATTTTAGTAAGAGTATTGTAGAGATAAAAAAGTACAACAGTATTCTCTATAATCATTTTTCTAGCTTAAAAAATATTAATGCCAATTGGATTTTAAAGTTTCATGGTCTGTGGATTTCTCTTTTTTTGATTCCAATAATTCTATACTTTATTAATTATATGTATCCAATAATTAACATTAAAATCCTATTAAGTATTATGATTATAATTCAAGTCTTATTTTCATTTATTTTTAATTCAAATGTATTATCTCAAAACTATGTTAGAATACCTGAAAAAAGCAATATAAAACAAGACAACAAATCAATAAAGGAATTTGAAGAGCAAATAAGTAAGTTAAAAAAGACTCTAAATACAAATAAATACTATCAAGATGAGAATCTTTCGTTAGTTAAACTTTCAAGCTACCTAAATATCAAACCTACAGAATTAACTGAAATAATTAAATGTAGTGAGTTTGAAAATTTTTATGATTTGATTAATACATATAGAATAGAATCTATAAAAAAAGAACTCCTATCATCTACAGAACAAATTATGATTATAGCCTACAATAATGGCTTTAATAGTAAATCTGCTTTTAACAGAATATTTAAAGATAAAATAGGACAAACGCCAAGTAATTATAGAAGTTTATATAAAAATACGTCCTAATAATATTAAAAGGACTTCTATATCTTAGACTGCCACTACTTTTGATTCAAATTAAAATTTTACACTATTATGAAAAAAGTTTGGCAAAAGACACCTGCATTATTAAAAGCATTATTATTGAACATAGTTTTATTATATCCAATAGTAACTATTAATCAAATTATAATACAACTCAACCTTAAGTACTTTCCAAAGTATGGTATTAGTTTAATCCCTATTTTAATTATACTCTATTTATACTGGAAAGTTATCACTAAATGGAATCCATATATAAATAAAGACGATATTAAATTAAGCTTTAAGTTTAACATTGTAAATATAAAAAACATTTTAATCGTTTTAGGTTTAGGTTTATTTACAGTAATAACTATATACTTTAGTTACATATTTTTTGATATAGACAACTCTCCTCAATTAGGATATATAAAATCATTTTCTAATAATAATATTATAACAGCTATTCCTCTTTTACTAGGATTAGCACTTACAGCTGGTATAGCAGAAGAAGTTACTTATAGAGGTTTTATACAGAATACTACACACAGAAAATACTCTAAAATTATTAGTTATTTAATTATTGGAATATTATTTTCAATAGCTCATTTTTTACCATTAGAATTAATAGCGCCATATATTTTAATTTCAATTGCGTATAGTTTTATTGCTGATAAACAGAAATCAACTGGATTGGTAATATTTACACATTTTCTATCTGATTTTGCATTGTTTTTATTGATTTATTTCAATGTAATATCATAGTGGTATACTCTTTAAAAAAGTGTTATTAATTTATTATTACAGTTCTTTGGAGTTAAAACACAGAACCTTAGTCCCACAAGTCATTGAGGAACTTAAAAGTACGGACGTGAAGATATTATGGTTATTGTTGGTGGTGTCATCCCAAAACAAGATTACCAATATTTATTTGATGCAGGCGCAGTTGCTGTCTTTGGACCTGGAACCAAAATTAGCGATGCTGCTATTAAGATTTTGGAGATTTTGATTGATTAGGGTTGCACATATAAGAATTACATTTTACATAAAATACGTAGTTCTACGTATTTGTTTTCTTACAATAAAGGACTAACTTCGTTTGATATTGATATAAAAACACTTGTACTGAGCTTGTCGAAGTATTGAGACGTTTTCATATCATGTAAGTTAGCTACAAGTTTAAAAATGAAAAAATGACAAAACAACAATTAGGAGGAACAAGGCATTCTTCACCATTAGGTGATGAAGTAAGCTATCCTTTAACAAATGATGAGTACTTTCTTATTAAAGAAAACCTTAACACGGATAAAATTAGCAATTTTGAAGCTATGCTTTTGTCACTAGGTATTTCTTCTTTGATCTCTTTTATTATTTTTTGCATGACAGGATCATTTGAAAATAAATCAGTCATTGAAGGCAAAGAAGTAATAGAACCAAATTATCAGCTAATAATTATAGTTATTATTTATGGTGCAGTTACTTTCGGGTCTGTTCTTGGTTTCATCTTTTTATTATTAAACAAAAAAAAATCAAAAAATATAATTGCGAGATTAGACAGTAAAATTACCAATCACCTAAATGAAGTTTCTGATGAGTAATGCATATTTAATAATTTTTGACGCAAATGATAAGGATTATAAAGATATCCTTATCGAAGAAATACGCAGTAATTTTGTTTCCAAGATAAATAATGAAAACTCAATAATAATTTCTGTACCAGAAACTATGAATTCAAAGAAAATTTTTGAGAAAATAGAATCTGTAGTTGAAGAGAGTGTAACAACTGTGGTTGTACCATTCAACTACTTTTATGGAAGATTAGACAATGAAGTATGGGATTGGTTAGAAGAAAAATTCCCAAATAAAGGAATTGCTCGTGAATCCGAAAACTAACAACCAGTAGCTAACAAAGTATATAATTAATTGTTGTGGTCATTGCTAAATCGGAAAATCCTAGCAGATTTTCTTATGGTTTGTTATAGTTTATTATCTTTAAGCTAGACAACGCAACTAATAAACACAAGTACACGTTAAACGAAAACCAAAAATCAGTAATCCAACTACTGATTTTTTTTGTGCAAGATTGTAATCCCATTCAACAAAACACGACTTATATCATATAAATATGTTATATTAATTTCTTTAATACACGCTATGATTATGATAACTGTAAGACCTTTTAAACTTTGCACAACACTTTTGTTGTTGGGCTTGTTTTTGGGTGTGCAGTCGTTTATCCTTGCCCAACAATCCTCAACATTTAAAACTACTACAAAAGATAGTTTAAAGACCAAAAAACTAAAAGCAATTGCTTTAGATGGTATTGATGGTCCTTATATAATTAATGACAAACTCTACAGAGTGACTGCGACTAACCAAGTAGTTACTTCTGTTATTGACAAAGATTCTATTTTAGTTCAAGTAAACAACAAAGATAAAGATGCATTTTATGTGTCGTTACAGTCCGATTATACGTACCCAGAAACCAATTATACCCAACCTGACAACATGGTGGTTATCTCAGATATTGAAGGTAACTTTAATGCGTTTTCTAGCTTTTTAATAGCTAACAATATTATAGATAATAATTACAATTGGAGTTATGGTAATGGACAACTGGTTTTGGTTGGCGACTTTGTAGATAGAGGCAAAAACGTGACACAAGTCCTGTGGTTAATCTATAAATTAGACTATCAAGCTAGACAGCATAATGGACAACTTCATTTTATATTAGGTAATCATGAAATCTTAAACTTTTATGGCAACTACAAATACAATCATGGTAAATACATAAAAGTCGCCCAAGAGATTAGCCAAATAAAAAACAAAAAAGAGGCTGTTAAATACCTCTATTCTGAAGCTTCAGAATTAGGTAAATGGTTAGCCTCAAAAAACGTGATTGAAAAAATTGGGAACTATATTTTTGTACATGGTGGATTAAGTCCAGAGTTATTAGACTATCAATTAAGCTTGGAAGATATTAATAAATTATCGCGTTTAAGATATCATGACAAAAAGTATCCAAAAGACAAGACCCTAAACTTTTTATATGGTCCTAAAGGTCCGTTTTGGTACAGAGGTTTGGTGGTAGAACGATCTAAATATAACAAGATAACAAGTCAAGACCTTGATGCTATTTTAAACTACTATGAAGCTACAAAAATAGTGATTGGTCACACACCTGTTACAGATGTTTCAACCGATTTTGAAGGTAAAATTATTAGAACAGACGTGTTACATGACACAGTTAAGTTTACCAATAAAACCAAAGGATTATTGATAGAAAATAACCAAGAATTTGTTATTGATGCGATAGCAACAAAAATGGTGTTACAGTAGTTATTATAACGAATTAAAATAAGTATCTAAATGACTCATACGTTTATTAACCCAAGTGGTTAAGTAGGTGTAATGGTCTTGATTAGAGGTGTCGTTTAGCTTATTGATCCAGACTAATTGTTCGCGTTTATAGATGTTTTCTGTGGTAAATCTGTTGTAAATGGTTTCAATTTTAGACAACAAATTGTCATTACTAAACTGATTAGCTCTTAAAGCGGTCCATCTTTCTTTAAGCTTTTGGTTATAATTATTAGGGTTTAATTGTATTAATCTATTAAACAAGCCATTTCCTAAAATATCGTTGGTGTAATTTTCGCGTTTTCCATCCTGAATAATACCCATAACACCATCTAAATCCCAAGCCACAAAAAAATACGGTTCGCCAGTAGTGTACTTTCCTAAATAATAGTTTTTACCCAAATTATCGGTAGCTCTCACCACATTTATAAAAAGGTAATAATCAATAACATTATCTATTTGCACATGCTTGTCTATGTTATTAATGAAGTCGTTATCAGATCCATTAACCACTAGATTAACAAAGTCTGAAAGGTTTTTCCAATCAGCTTCATAATCTATTAAAGGGTATTCTACCCTAAAACCAGCCCAATGCGGAAACAGGTTATTATACTTGGGTGCTTTAGTAAAATCTGGTCCACCATCGTAAGAATTAGCTTTATACAATTCTCCATAAATCGTTTTTTTGTCGTGTTTTTTAAGCTTCAATTGCTTTCTATCTACAGATTCTGAAAACTGATACAATCCATAATACTGGTTATTTTTAAAGACCTCAACATACTTGACCTCAAATCCACTTTTGGCTTTAGGTTCTTTATCTGCGTAATAAGGCTTATGGACTTTGGTCCATAATTTTGTAGAGATATGAGAGCGCAAACGTAAAGGCTCGTTAAACATACCATCCAAAATCCAATCGTCGTCAGATCGCATCCCTTTAAATTTTAGGTCTTTGCTATCTTTGGTAATACTATCTGTCCAAAACTCGATATCATAAGACTTTTTAGGAAAGGTTAGCGATAAATTTCCTCTGTGTCTCACTCCCATTAAACTTTTTTTGTATTCACCCTTATTGTAATAGGTAAAATATCCAGGAATTTTAGAAAATCGGTCTATTTTAGAGGTATCGATTGTAATATGAATTAGTGGCAATTTTGTGATAAACAAGGTATAACTGTTTCCATTTGACACTTTATATTGATTGGTATAAGATAAGTTTGAAGAAGCGTCTTCAAGTGTATAAATCTTGTCAAATTTTAAACTGGTTATTGTTTTATGTGAAGAAACAATAGAATCTAAATTAGAAGTGTGCCAAACAATAATTTTATTGTTATCATCCACACCAAAACTACCTTCTTCAGCAACAATATCTTGAGCATAAGTATGAACAAAGCAAATTAAAAGTAGTACCTGAATTATATGTTTCATTTAGTAGTATATGTAGATTCTTTTGGTAAAATAATGAATATATTTTGTATTCTGTTGTAGATGTTAAATTTTACTAATTTTAAGATTAAAGAACTGTTAACAACTAAGGTTTTTATTCCTCATAAATAATTGTATTTTTACGCTTAATAAAACCAAATCAAATTAATGGGTAAAATCATTGCAATTGCCAATCAAAAAGGTGGTGTAGGAAAAACAACAACCTCAGTAAACTTAGCTGCTTCACTGGGTGTTTTAGAGAAAAAAGTGTTGCTAATTGATGCAGACCCACAAGCCAATGCAACGTCTGGTTTAGGCATAGATGTCGAGTCGGTAGACATAGGTACCTATCAATTATTAGAGCACACCAATAGTGCTAAACAAGCCATAGTTAAAACCGAAACACCAAACCTAGATATTATTCCTGCTCATATAGATTTGGTAGCTATAGAAATAGAATTGGTAGATAAAGATGAGCGAGAATATATGCTTAAAAAAGCATTACAAGACATAAAAAACGATTACGATTTTATATTAATAGATTGTGCACCATCCTTAGGATTGTTAACGCTTAATGCCTTAACTGCTGCAGATGCAGTCATCATTCCAATCCAATGCGAATATTTTGCATTAGAAGGCTTAGGCAAATTATTAAACACCGTAAAAAGTGTACAAAAGGTTCATAATCCTGAATTAGATATTGAAGGCTTATTACTAACCATGTACGATTCGCGTTTACGCTTATCTAACCAAGTGGTAGAAGAAGTACAAAAGCATTTTAACGATATGGTTTTTAAAACCATTATACAACGTAACGTTAAACTAAGTGAAGCACCAAGTTATGGCGAAAGCATTATAAATTATGATGCCTCTAGTAAAGGTGCTAGTAATTACTTAAGTTTAGCTAAAGAAATTATTACAAAAAACTCCTAAATTATGGCGAAAGCGACAAAGAAACAGGCTTTAGGACGTGGACTTTCAGCATTATTAAAAGATCCAGATAACGACATACAATCTGCAAAAGATAAAAACGCAGATAAAGTAATTGGTAACATTGTCGAATTAGATTTGAATTCGATAGAGATGAATCCGTTTCAACCACGTACCAATTTTAACGAAGAAACCCTTCGCGAATTGGCATCTTCTATAAAAGAATTAGGTGTTATTCAGCCTATAACAGTGCGTAAATTAGGGTTTGAAAAATATCAATTAGTCTCTGGTGAGCGTCGTTTTAGAGCCTCTAAATCAATTGGATTAGAAACCATTCCTGCATATATCAGGATTGCTAATGACCAAGAAAGCTTAGAGATGGCGTTAGTAGAAAATATACAACGTCAAGATTTAGATCCTATTGAAATTGCATTGTCATACCAACGTTTAATTGACGAAATCCAGTTAACTCAAGAGCAAATGAGCGAGCGTGTTGGTAAAAAACGTAGTACCATTGCTAACTATTTGCGTTTATTAAAGTTAGACCCAATTATACAAACAGGTATACGTGATGGATTTTTAACTATGGGTCATGGTCGTGCGATTATTAATATTGAAAACCAAACCACTCAATTAGAGATTTACGAGAAAATTTTAAGCGAAAAACTATCTGTTAGAGCCACTGAAAATTTAGTACGTCACTACAACTCTACCAGTGAGGTAAAGGTACCAACTAAAAAAGAAACCGAAGAATTGCCAAAATATGTTAAAAAAGGCATCACTGCGTTTTCAGAATACTTTGGACATAAAATTGACGTTAAAGTATCCAGCAATGGTAAGGGAAAAATAACAATTCCGTTTCATTCTGAAGAAGATTTTAATCGAATTAAAAAGCTAGTTCAAGGTGCTAAATAAAGCCTCCATTTTTACTTTAATATGTTGTTTATTAAGTGCATTTAGTATCGCTCAAGACACAGAACCTGTAAAAGACACTGATACTACAGAGCAAATACAAGAGATTCCTAAAGTTTTAAAACAGAGACAACAAAAGATTAGTGACAAACCAGTCGTTATCGACTCAACTGTTTTAAAACCAACTAGAGCATACGACCCTTTGTCGCCTTCTCGCGCTGCATTTTATTCTGCCATATTACCAGGTTTAGGACAAGCCTACAATAAAAAGTATTGGAAAATACCTATAGTTTACGCAGCATTAGGAACAGGAATTTATTTTTATATTGATAACAATAAAGAATATAATCGTGCTAGAGATGCTTACAAAAGACGTTTAGCAGGTTTTAGTGATGACGAGTTTCAAGGTAGGTTAACTGACGATGGTTTAATTGAAGCGCAAAAAACCTTGAGACGAAACAAAGAGCTATCTTTACTAATTACTGTTGGTATCTATGCACTAAATATAATAGATGCTAATGTCGATGCACATTTACTTCAATATAACATTAGCAACGATTTAAGTTTAAAACCACATTATAAAATAGAAGAATTTGATAATTTAGGTCGTGTGGGTTTAACTTTAAATTTTCAGTTTTAATAATAGATTTATGAAAATCGCTTTACTAGGCTATGGTAAAATGGGAAAAGCAATAGAAGCTATTGCTATACAACGTGGTCATAATATCGTCATAAAAACCTCAGAGCAATCTGGTTATGACATTACTGATGCAGACGTAGCTATAGACTTTAGCGTCCCTTCTGCAGCATTCAATAATATTTCAAACTGTCTTAATAATAAAGTTCCCGTCATTTCTGGAACTACGGGTTGGTTAGAACGATACAACGACGTAGTTTCGCTTTGCGAAAAACAAAAAGGAGCTTTTATATATGCGTCTAATTTTAGCTTAGGTGTAAATATCTTTTTTGAGCTAAATAAAGTATTAGCTAAAATGATGGCAAAAGTTGACGATTACAACGTTGACATTGAAGAAATCCATCACACGCAAAAACTTGACGCACCTAGTGGTACTGCAATAACTTTGGCTGAAGGCATTATTAGTAACAACCAAGCCTATAAAGCTTGGAAGTTGGATAAGAGTGAAGACAAGACTGTACCAATAACCGCTAAACGTATTCCAGAAGTACCAGGAACGCATACTATTACCTATAACAGTACTATAGAAACTATTAAAATAGAACATAAAGCACACAGCAGACAAGGTTTTGCTTTAGGAGCTGTTATTGCTGCAGAATGGTTAGTAGGTAAAACTGGGATATTCTCTATGAAAGATGTGTTAAATATTGGGTAACCTAAAAAAAAATGTTAACATTTGTACATATCAAAATAAACTACCTCATTAAAAATATATTATGAACGGAACAAATTGGATTATCTTTTTCTTTGTTATTCAGTTTTTACACGGATTAGCAACTTGGAAATTGTATGTAAAAGCAGGCAGAAAAGCTTGGGAAGCGTTTGTACCAGTTTATAACGCTGTTATATTAATGAAAATTATTAACAGACCTTGGTGGTGGACTATTCTTCTATTTTTACCTATTGTAAACCTAATTTTATTTCCTGTGATTTGGGTAGAAATAGCTAGAAGTTTTGGCAAAAACTCTGCTACAGACACCTTTTTAGCTATTTTCACATTAGGGTTTTACAGTTTCTATTTAAATTATGTCGCTAAAGATATTCAGCATATCAAAGACAGAGATTTACATCCAAGAACAGAATTAGGAGATTGGGTAAGTTCTATCTTATTTGCAGTTATTGCTGCTACTATAGTGCATACGTATATTATTCAACCCTTTGTTATACCAACATCTTCTCTAGAAAAAACCTTGTTAATTGGTGATTTTTTATTGGTTAGTAAAGTGCATTACGGTCCACGTACACCAGGAACAACGGTAGCGGTACCAATGATTCATGATGCTATTCCTGGTACAACAACACCATCTTATCTTAAAAAACCGCAATTACCAATGTTTAGATTGCCAGCATTTGAGACCATAAAAAACAATGATATTGTGGTTTTCAATTGGCCTGTAGATACTTTGGTGGATATTAATAATCCTTATGGAGAAGTGCGTTACAAGCCTGTTGACAAAAAAACAAATTACGTTAAACGTTGTGTTGGTATACCTGGTGACACACTTACGGTTAAAGATGGTTATGTGTACATTAATGGTAAGAAAAACGAATTACCAGATCGTGCAAAGCTTCAGTATTTTTATTTAGTTGAAACTAAAAACCCACTATCTCAGAGCTTTATAAATCAATATAAGTTAACAGAATGGGGACAAGTAAAAAGCATTAGCACCAAGCAATGGAATAATGAAAAAGTACAAAATGTAATTAGAACTAATAATATTGCATTAGATGTTGTAAAACAAGATTCTATTAAAACTATTGTATTGGGTAATGTCGATGAAAAACTGATGAAAATTATTGGTATGGATTACGACAGAAATGCGTTATATGCTAACCTAACCGATGAATTAGCTGAAACGATGCGTTCTGACCCATCAGTTACAAATGTCAAAAAAGATATTTCTTCAAGTAAAACCGAACAGTTATTTCCTAAATCTCCAGATTACACATGGAATAGAGACTTTTTTGGACCAATATACATTCCAGAAGCTGGTCAAACGGTAAAATTAAATTTAGAAACTTTACCACTTTACAAGCGTATTATTACTGCTTATGAAGGTAATACACTAAAGGTTAATGGTAATCAAATTATCATAAATGGTAACGTAACAGACTCGTATACGTTTACACAAGATTACTATTGGATGATGGGAGACAACAGACACAACTCGCAAGACGCAAGAATGTGGGGTTTTGTACCATTTAATCACGTAGTAGGTAAACCTGTTTTTATTTGGATGAGTTGGGATACTAATGGTGAAGGTATCAACAAAATACGTTGGAATCGACTATTTACAACTGTTGGTGGTAGCGGTAAACCTGTTTCTTATTTAATACCATTTTTAGTAATATTGGGTGCCATTATTGCTTTTAATAAATTTAGAAAACGTAAGAAAGCTGCTTAAGGGTTGATATGTATTTTGGTGATTTGGTTATTTGTTGATTTACTAAAACTTAAAAAAACAACATGTATACTTATAGCTTCGAAAAATTGGAAGTTTGGATTGAGTTTAAAGAACTTTCAAAATCAATTTATGCATTAACTAAAAAATTTCCGTCTGATGAAAAATTTGGATTAATTTCTCAATTAAGAAGAGCAAGTGTTTCTATTTGTTCTAATATAGCTGAGGGTTCAGCTAGAAAAACAAATAAAGACAAAGCACATTTTACAACTATGGCTTTTAGCTCTGCAGTGGAAGTTTTGAATCAGATTATAATTTCCTATGAGTTAAATTATATTAACTCTGAAAAATATTTTGCGCTAAGAAAATCTATAGAAAGTATAACAAATAAACTTAATGCGTTAAGAGCTTACCAAATCAACAAATAAACGCATTATCAAATGAAGAAGATTCTACTCCATCCAACATACTTCCCTAGTATCGCGCAATGTGTAGCAATTGCTAATGCTGAAGAGTTAATTTTTGAAATGCATGACAACTTCCAAAAGCAAACGTATAGAAACAGAGCGTATATTTATGGTGCTAATGGAAAATTACAATTAAGTGTTCCAATAATACATAGTCATAAAGAGCGACAGTTATACAGAGATGTCAAAATTAGTGACGTAGATAAATGGCAGCTAATACACTTGAAAAGTTTTGAAGCTGCTTATAGAACATCTCCATATTTTGAATTTTATGAAGACGACTTCCAGCCTCTTTTTAAATTAAAGTCAGAATTTATTTTTGACCATAATTTAAAGTGCTTTGAAGTCATTTCTGAGTTTTTGCAGTTAGACTTAAGTCCCAAGTTTACAAATACATTTGAAAAGACACCATTAGACTTAAAAGATTATAGATATTTAGCCAATGCTAGACAGGAAAAAAATATAGTTTTAGACCCATACACACAAGTGTTTAATGATAAGCATGGCTATATTAATAATCTGAGTGTTTTAGATTTATTATTTAATGAAGGAACTAATGCTCTAACCTATTTAGAATCTCAAACCCTACCTGATGTATAGACCATTAATACATTACGGAATTCACTTTGGGTTACCGCTTGTAATTGCGCTGCTATTTTTTAAAAAACAGTGGAAAAAAGCGACTTTAATAATGCTTTTGGGTATAATCATTGATGTAGACCATTTACTAGCCACACCAGTATTTGCTCCAAACAGATGCAGTATCAACTTCCACCCTTTACATACTTATTATGCTTTAGCAGTTTACCTAGTATTGCTTATTCCAAACAAAACCAGACTTATTGGACTAGGATTAGTTATACACATTATTGCAGACATCACTGACTGTTATTTAATGAGTCATTAAAAAGAAATTCGAGCCATAATAGGATAATGGTCAGAATACTGAACATCATAAGTTTTAAAACTATTGATAGTGTAAGATTTATCAACTAATATAAAGTCTATTCTTAGCGGAAAAAATTTGAAGTTATATGTACGTCCAAAACCATTACCTTGTTGTTTAAATGCATCTATCATATCTGCTTTAATGGTTTTGTATACATAGGAAAACGCAGAGTTATTAAAATCACCAGAAATGATGACTTTATACGGACTACTATTTTTGTGTTTCAAAAATAGTTCAGCTTGACTTTGTTGTAATTTAAAGGTCTCTCCTATTCCGTTAATTAACTTTTCAGAATTTTCGGTAGTTAAACTTTGTACTCGTGGGTCGATGCGTAAAGATTGTAAATGCAAATTATACACTCTAATAGTATCGTTACCTTTAACTATATCCACAAATATGGCATTATTAGCAGTATTGGGAAACTCAATAGAACCTGAGTTAACTATAGGATATTGAGAAAAAATAGCTTGTCCTATTTTTGTTTTTTTTCCTTCTAATTTTTCGTATTTATATTTATAGAAAGAAAAGTCGATATCATCTTGTAAATGATACTCTTGTAAACACAAGACTTTTGGATTTTCTTTTTTAACAAATTCTACTAATTTTTGGTCTATGTCTTTACTAGGAATCCATTCATATAAATTAAACAAACGCACATTATAATTCATAATGGACAAGCTTTCTGTACCATCTTCCTCCCAGTTAGAAAATTTATATAACGATCCAAATAAAAAATAACCAATTGTAACGACAATAAGGGATAATAGGAGTTGTTTTTTTATTTTAAACAACCAATACACAAAGAACAGTACGTTAAGTAATATTAAAAATGGCACACCTAAACTTAGTACAGATAGTGTAGCAAATGTCTTTGGTGGTATATTAGGTAATACGTAGGAAAGTAGTAACAAAAACGCTGCAATAGAGTTTATGAAGAAGATAATTTTTTCAAAAAACGTTAAGTTTTTCATTTCCCTGCTTTAAATAAAAATTCCTTTTCGTCTTTAGATAGACTATCGTAACCACTTTTACTTATTTTATCTAATATAGCATCAATTTTTTTCTGATTATTTAGTTGGTTAAACTCTTCTTTTTTATAGCCAGCAACGTTACCCTTTTGTTTGTGTACGGTTTTCATTTTAGGCGTTTTGCTAGCTTTAAATAGGCTAGTCATCCAATCCATAAACCGACCAAAACCAGTACCAATATCATGTCCCATAGCTAATTGTTTTGCATAGATAAAACCTAAAGCTGCTCCACCTAAATGTGCTAAATTACCACCAGCATTATTTCCTCCAATAATATTTAGAACGTCAAAACCAATCAACACTGCACCTATCCACCATAACTTCAAATTAAACGTAAAAAATCTAATATCCTTGTCTGGCATATAAGCACATAAAAATATTAGTATAGCTCTTACACCAGCAGAAGCACCAAGTAAATATGCAGAAGTGGCGAACACTTTGGGTATAACATTATATCCAAATAAAAAGGCTAATCCACCAGCAATAATACCCATAAAATAGATGTTTAAAGCCATTTTTGGATTGAATAAATTTAACATGATTCTACCTAAAAAGTACAACCAAAGCATATTAAACAAGACATGAAACAAATCAAAATGCAAAAAACCATATGTAATAATAGTCCATGGTTTGTACAAAAAATCGTAAAAATCACTTGGTAAATGTAACCACTTAAAAACTCCAGGAACAAAACGTCTAAAAATTACAGCAAATAAAAAAACAACACTATTAATAGCTATTATTTTTTCTAAGACATTTAGCCTTGCATATTTATATTTTAATTGTTCTATCTGATTCATTTATTGATCCCAACGGTATTTGTTCATGCTATTTTTTTTCCAGTACCACATAATAATAAAACCAATAATTGCACCACCAACGTGAGCCAAATAAGCAGTATTGCTTGGGCTGAAAAACGATTGTCCTGTAAACGCAGAAATAACATCTAAAATTATAATTCCTGGTATAAAGTATTTTGCTTTAATAGGAATTGGTAATAATATCAGCATTAATTCTGCATTAGGATTCATTAATCCAAAAGCAGCTAAAATACCCATAATACAACCTGAAGCTCCAACCATTGAGCTATTATATGCATTATAAGCATCTTGTAAACTAATAATTAATTCTGAAGAAACACCATTTAAAATTTTACCAGTATCCATCATATATTTTATCTGATTTGTTGATAAACCAGATTCTAAAGCTTGATTATAAGCTGGAAAATAATCCCAATAATAACCAGCTAACTGGAACAATACAGCTCCTATTCCTGCAGAAAAATAAATGAACAAAAACTTATTACGTCCCAAACGTTGTTCTACAGGTGAACCAAACATCCATAGCGCAAACATATTAAATAGTAAGTGTGTAAATCCACCATGCATAAACATATGAGTTACCACTTGCCAAGGTTTAAAAGTATCACTAGCAGGAAAATGCATAGCGAATAAATCGTAAAACAGACGTCCATCTCCAACAGTTATAGTACCCACAAACATGATTATATTTATTATAATCAAATGCTTTACCGTATCTGTTATTCTCATCATAGTTTACATAAATTTTTTATCTAACTCATCCACAGTCATGGTGATAAATGTGGTTTTATTAGTAGGTGACACATTAGGTTCCTTACAGGCAAATAAACGATTTACTAAATGTTCTTGCTCTGGGTTGGTTAATGTTTGTCCTGTTTTTATTGCTAAGCTTTTCGCCATAGATTTTGCTAACAAATCTGTAGCCGAAAAATTACTATCTGGCACTTCGTTTTCTACATCACTAATCAATTGCTCTAAAATAATAGACACTTCACTTTCTGGAACATTTACTGGTACTCCAGTAATTTGAACGGTTTCATCTTTTATAGATTGAAATATAAAGCCTGTAGATTCTAAATCTTCTTTTAATTGATCAATTAATGCTATTTCTTGCTTAGAAAAATGTAACTCTAACGGAAAAAGTAACTGTTGACTCACACCTTCCTTAATAGTAATGTGTTGCAAAAATTCTTCATACAACACACGTTGATGTGCACGATGTTGGTCAATAACTAACATACCAGACTTTATGGTACTAATAATAAATTTGTTGTTAAGCTGATATGTGGTTTGCTTTTGCTCGACATCTTGTTCATTTTTGAAAATAGATTCATTTTCTGGCTCGCTTTCAAAATGTACTTCACTAAAATCTGTATGTGTTTTAGTACCTTTAGATTCTAAACCTACATACAAACTTTCCCAATTAGCGCCTACGTCTTTTTTATAAGTTTGAGTATTTCTGGTCTTTGATGTTTCGTCTTTAAACGGATTAAAACTTTGATCGACCTCTATGGTTGGTGTTCCTTTTTGTTGATAGCTATAAGGCGTATCTAAATTGGCATCACGCTCAAAATCCAACACAGGTGCTATATTAAATTGTCCTAGACTATGCTTAACAGATGAACGTAGAATGGCATAAAGCGTATGCTCGTCATCAAACTTAATTTCTGTTTTTGTTGGATGAATATTGATATCGATACTTTGTGGATTAACCGTTAAATTTAAATAATAACTTGGTTGTGCACCATCTTTTAATAAACCTTCAAACGCCGAGTTAATAGCATGGTTTAAATACGCACTTTTAATAAAACGGTTATTAACAAAGAAAAACTGCTCGTTTCTAGATTTTTTAGCGAATTCTGGTTTACCTACAAATCCAGAAATGGTTAAGACTTCGGTTTCTTCCTCGACAGGAACTAGTTTTTCGTTGGTTTTGGTTCCAAAAATATTGACAATACGTTGTCTGTAATTACTAACTGGTAAATTAAAAGTTTCGCTTCCATTAGTAAACATAGAAAATCCGATACTTGGATGCGCTAATGCTACACGATGAAACTCGTCAATAATATGACGTAACTCAACAGAATTAGACTTTAAAAAATTACGTCTAGCAGGAATATTAAAAAAAAGGTGTTTAACAGATATTGAGGTACCTTTTGGTGTTACAACCACTTCTTGAGATTTAACCTCACTACCTTCAATAACTAGTTCTGTACCTAAGTCTTGTTGGTCCTGTTTTGTTTTTAGCTCCACATGTGCGATAGCTGCAATACTTGCTAAAGCTTCACCTCTAAAACCTTTAGTGTGTAATTGAAATAAATCGTCTGCTGTGCGTATTTTGGAGGTGGCATGACGCTCAAAACTTAATCTCGCGTCAGTGGTACTCATCCCTTTTCCGTTATCAATAACTTGAATTAAGGTTTTTCCAGCGTCTTTAATTATAAGTTTTATGGTAGTTGCTTCAGCATCAATAGCATTTTCTAACAGCTCTTTTACAACTGAAGCTGGACGTTGCACGACCTCTCCTGCTGCAATCTGGTTAGCAACGTGATCTGGTAACAATTGAATGATATCTGCCATACGATTAGTTAGGGAAGAATATGGATAAATCGAATCCTATAAGCAAGAAAAATAAAAACACTAGAATAGCTACAATCAATAAAATACGTCGATTGGCTTCTCTATCTGGATTGCTTTTTAGTTCGTTTAAAGCATTATTAAATTTACCTTTTAAGCCAGGATTTTCACCTACAGTGGTTCTGTGTTCATCAAATTTATGTTTGATTTCAAACGGATTACCTTCACCTTTGTAAAATCTAGGTGTGTAATCGAATCTTTTATTTTTTCTTCTAGACAGAAATCCCATAACTTATGGTCTATTTAATTTTTGTTTCTAAGTAATACATTAAAATGGCTAATAATGCTAACACGCCTAAAAGCAGAAATAAAGTATAATTTTTTCTGTTACTGGACGTTGTTCTTCTAGCATCATTCCAACTAGAGTTCATGCTTTCTTTAAGCTTTGTAGCAGAATTGTTGTCTTTAGAAAAGCGTGTTTGGTAATTGAACTTTTTATTTTTCTTCTGAGTGAACAAACTAGAATAGTTTTAATATATAATCTACTCAAAAATACTGAAAATACTACAGAACCTTAGGTTCTGAATGCTAAAAATTGTTAACAAGTTGTATCGACCAGTAAGTTATTGTTTTGAAATAACAAGTAGCAGAATAAAACGATAAACCAATTACTAAATTCTAAACACTAATTTTTAAGCGTTTCTACGTAATTCAGCCATTTTTAAAGCTGCAACAGCTGCTTCCACACCTTTATTACCGTGTTTTCCACCAGAACGATCAATTGCTTGTTGCATCGTGTTATCTGTTAATACACAGAAAATGACTGGAGTTTCACGAGTAATATTTAAATCTTTAATACCCTGTGCTACAGCCTCACAAACAAAATCAAAATGCTTGGTTTCGCCTTGAATTACGCTACCAATTGCAATAACAGCGTTAACCATTTGCTCTTGCATTTTTTTACAACCGTAAATCAACTCGTAACTTCCTGGCACATCCCAAACCACAATGTTATCTGGTTTTACTCCATGTTCTAAAAGCGTGTTTTTTGCGCCTTCTAATAAGCCTTGGGTGATGTTATCGTTCCATTCTGAAACAACAATCCCAAACCGAAATTGCTTTCCGTTTGGGATTGATGCTTTATCGTATGCTGATAAATTTGTTGTAGCCATAGTCTAGTTTGACATTGCTTGTGCTTTTCCAATAAACACTTCAACTTGAGTAGCTTCTGGTGATTTTGGATAGTTATCTTTTATTTTATTAAATAAGTCTAATGCTTTTGATGCTTGACCTAAATTTAAAGCAGTAACACCAGCTTTAAATAAGTAGGTTGGTGCTGTAAAGTCGTTTTGACGTAAGTTAGCAGCTTCTGTGTAATACTTTAAAGCATCTTCAGCTTGATTTAATTGTATAAATGCGTCGCCAATTGCGCCTTTAGCCATAGGTGCTAAAGCTTCGTCATCACTTTTAAATTTATCTAAATAAGCAATAGCTTGCTCGTAATTTTTAATGTTTAAGTAAGCCATTCCTGCATAATAATTAGCAAGGTTTCCAGCTTGAGTCCCACTATACTGATCAGCAATATCTGTCATCCCTAATTTACCTTCTCCTCCAGATAAGGCTAAATTGTATAGAGAGTCTTGACCAGATGAAGCAGTAACTGCTTCGTTAAAAAACTTTTGAGCTTGGTACATCTCATTCATAGCTTCACTTTGTTTAGGCTTAGCTATAAATTGCTGGTATCCTAAATATGCTAAAGCTAATCCAGCTACGACACCAATAACTATAAAAATATTTTTCTGATTTTTTTCTACAAACTCTTCTGCTTTGTTAGCAGATTCATCTAAGGTATTAAAAACTTCTGCTGTTGCCGAGTTTTCTTCTACTTCAATTTCCTTTTCTACTTTTGTTTTTGGTTTGTATCCTCTTTTCTTGTAAGTCGCCATGTTCGTTTTATTAATGCGCACAAAAATATAATTTTTCTTTATAAATAAAAGGTTATTATTTGATAATTTTCAATAATTTGCACATCCTTATCAGGCTATTCTTAATAAAGCACATTCTTTTAGCACTAATTCTATGATTTTAAAGTCTTTATCGCTTTTAAACTATAAAAATTTTGACTCCAAAACCTTCTCGTTTAACGAGACTATAAATTGTTTGGTAGGCAATAATGGTGTAGGAAAAACTAATGTGCTGGATGCAATTTATCATTTATCCTTTGGTAAAAGCTATTTTAATCCAGTAGCCAAACAAAACATCAAATACGACCAAGATTTTTTTGTAATCAATGGTGAGTATGACAAAGACCAAAAGACAGAAAACATAGTAGTTAGCTTAAAAAAAGGACAGAAAAAAATTATCAAGCGTAATAGTAAAGTTTATGATAAATTTAGTGACCACATTGGCTTTTTACCGTTGGTAATTATTAGTCCAGCAGATAGAGATTTAATTACAGAAGGTAGTGATACTAGACGTAAATTTATAGATGGTGTGATCAGCCAAAGTGATAAAAGCTACTTAAGCAGTTTGATTAACTACAACAAAATCCTGTCTCAACGCAACTCGTTGCTAAAATATTTTGCGGTAAATCACACCTATAATAAAGATACTATTGATGTTTACAATCAGCAATTACAACAATACGGATCAGAGATTTTTGAAAAACGAAAATCATTTTTAGACAATTTCATCCCTTTATTTAAAGCACGCTACAAAGCAATAAGTAATAATAATGAAGACGTGTCCTTAAATTATAAAAGCGATTTATTTGAAGATGATTTAGTCACACTTCTAAATCAATCTATTAATAAAGACAAGGCACTTCAATACACAAGTGTTGGGATACATAAAGACGATTTAGAGTTTAATATTGGTGATTATCCTATTAAAAAATTTGGAAGTCAAGGACAGCAAAAATCGTTTTTAATTGCCTTAAAACTGGCTCAATTTGATAGTATTAAAGCTATTAGTGGAGATAATCCCATTTTACTTTTAGATGATATTTTTGATAAGTTAGACGAAACACGTGTGGCACAAATTATAAAATTGGTGAATGATGAAAATTTTGGACAAATTTTTATTAGTGATACACATGCAGAACGCACTGAAAATGCAGTAAAACAAGTGCATCAATCTTATGAAATATTTAAACTGTAGAGTTGAAAGTATTTAAAGTTTAAAGTTTATAAAGTTGCTTACTCGGACTTGTTATTGTTAGTAAAACGAAGCAATCTGTTTAAAAATAGAATTATTAATTAAAAAGAAAATCCACTGGAGTTTATATTAAGCGCAGTCGAAATACGGAAACTGAAGATGAAAAAACTATACTACATACTACTCATCTTAATAGTAAGTTGTACTAAAAATCCAAAAGATTTTAAACAACACATTACTGGATATTGGGAAATTAAAGAAGTGACACTAAATGATGGCACTAAAAAACAATACAATTTTAACAATACTATTGATTATATTGAAATTAATGACACTACAGGATTTAGAAAAAAGATGAAACCTAACTTAGATGGAACATTTCAAACCTCAAATAATTTAGAACGCTTTACTGTAAAAGTTGAGAATGACAGTTTAAACTTATATTACAAAACACCTTTTTCTAATTGGAAAGAAACCATTTTACATGCTAATAACAATCAATTACAAGTTATAAATAAGAATAAAGACTTATATTTATATCAACGCTACACACCTATTACCTTAGACTAATGCCAAAACGCAATAACACCATATTAAATATTTCTGATGCTTTAAAAGATTTTGTAACCGAAAACAATTTAGAGAAAGGATTAGACAAAGTCAATGTTAGAGAGGCTTGGGCTAAACTTATGGGAAATGGTATAAACAATTATACCACAGCAATAGAATTAAAACGAGATACGCTTTACATACAACTTAGCTCTAGCGCTTTAAGAGAAGAGTTAAGTTATGGTAACCAAAAAATAATAGCCTTATTAAACGAAGAGTTGGGTAAAGAGATTATTAAAAAACTGGTTTTAAGGTAATTGAAAAAAATTCAACAATGCGAATATTTTTTTGAAATATTTTAAAAATAATGTTCAGTTAACATTATATATTCTATCTTTGAAACTATTATTAACAAATTTTTTTATTACAATGGCTCAAGGCACAGTAAAATTTTTCAATGATTCAAAAGGATTCGGTTTTATAACTGAAGAAGGATCAGACAAAGACCATTTCGTACACATCTCTGGACTTATCGACGAAGTTCGTGAAGGAGATACTGTAGAATTCGACTTACAAGAAGGAAGAAAAGGTATGAACGCAGTAAATGTAAAAGTAGTATAATTATATATTTTCTATTTCAATCTTTACACAAAAGCCTTTCCATATGGAAAGGCTTTTTTTGTGTCAAAACGTAATTAATTGAAAATAAACCAAATAAATAGCTTGTATTAAATTTAATGGCACCATCTTTGCAACCAATTAAATAATTAATATTAAATTTTATTACAATGAGTAAAGGCACAGTAAAATTCTTCAATGACTCTAAAGGTTTTGGTTTCATAACAGAAGAAGGTGTAGACAAAGACCATTTTGTACACATTTCAGGATTAATCGACGAAGTCCGTGAGGGTGACGAAGTAGAATTCGACTTACAAGAAGGTAAAAAAGGATTAAACGCAGTTAACGTTAAAGTAATTTAACAACTACCATATATCTTTAAAAGTAAAAGCCTCTCCAATTGGAGAGGCTTTTCTTATTTGATAACATTTGTAAACTAAAAAAATCCAGCTAAACGCTGGATTTTTTAATTCTATAATTGTTTTAAGCTTAAAACATCTCGCGTCCAGAAAAATGGAAAGCACCTTCAATAGCTGCATTCTCATCGCTATCACTTCCGTGTACTGCATTTTCTCCTATAGAAGCTGCATATAATTTACGGATAGTCCCTTCTGCTGCATCTGCAGGATTAGTTGCACCAATTAGGGTTCTAAAATCCTCAACTGCGTTTTCTTTTTCTAAAATTGCTGCAACAATAGGACCACGTGTCATATACTCTACCAACTCACCAAAAAATGGTCTTTCGTTATGTATCGCGTAAAATGCTTCAGCATCTTGCTTAGTCATGTGTGTTAATTTCATTGCAACGATTCTAAAACCTGAAGCGTTAATTTTTTCTAAGATTGCGCCAATATGCCCTTTTTCAACAGAGTCAGGCTTAAGCATTGTAAATGTTCTGTTAGTTGCCATTTTTTAATTTTATATTATCTAATTCATTTAAAAAACAAGCCTTATTACTTTTCTAAAAAGCGCTTGTTAATTTTGTGCAAAAGTAAGGTATTTATTAAGAAAAACAATATTATCCATTATTAAAAATTTGTATATTCGTCTGCTATGAAAACACAAGAAATTTCAGAATTAAAAACACTGCTAAATTCGCCTAAAAAAATTGTAATAGTTAGCCATAAAAATCCAGATGGAGATGCTATTGGCTCTAGTTTAGCGTTGTTTCATTACCTAACAAAAACTAACCATTTAGCTACTGTTATTGTACCAAATGACTATCCAGATTTTCTAAAATGGATACCAGGTCAGGATTTAATTTTAAAATATGAATCTCAGCAGGAAGATTGCAATCAAAAATTAGAGGAAGCAGATCTTATTTTTGCTTTAGACTTTAATGCGTTTCATAGAACAGGAAACATGGAAACTGTTTTAACTAACAATACAGCATTGAAAATAATGATTGATCACCATCAACAACCTGATGGATTTGCCAAATACACTTATAGTGATGTTAGTATGAGCTCTACCTGTGAGATGGTTTATAATTTTATTGACTATTTAGATGGTTTAAAAATCATCGATAGCAATATTGCAACTGCCATTTACGTTGGTATCATGACAGATACTGGATCTTTTAGATTTAGATCAACCACAAGTGCAACCCATAGGATAATTGCTAGTTTAATAGATAAAGGTGCAGATAATACCATGATACATAATCAAGTGTACGACACCAATAGCTACAACCGATTGCAACTATTAGGTTGTGCGCTAAGTAATCTAAAAGTTGTACCAGATTCTAGAGCTGCATATATCACTTTATCGCAACAAGAGTTACAGCAGTTTGATTATAAAAAAGGAGATACAGAAGGATTTGTAAATTACGCCTTATCATTAAACAACGTCGTTTTGGCAGCTATTTTTATTGAAGATTTGCAGCAAGGCATTATTAAAATTTCATTACGATCTAAAGGTGATTTTTCTGTAAATGAAATGTCAAGAGCGCACTTTGAAGGAGGAGGACACACCAATGCTGCAGGAGGAAAAAGTGACACGACTTTAGATAAAACCGTTGAAAAATTTATTAGTATATTACCACAATACAACATTGCATTACATGAAGCATAACCTAATTATATTAATAATATTATTAACCACAGTTTTTGGTTGTAAAACACCTGAAGCCCGTAAACCTGTTTCTGTAAATTCTGGGTCTTTTATAAATGAATCTGTTGAACGCAACAAAGCATTAAACCAAAAAGAAACAGAGGTTATTGAAGCTATTATGGCTAAGCAACCAGAAAAAAATTATCAAACCTCAGGTAACGGTTTTTGGTATTATTATAATACTAAAGTTGAAGATAGTACAGCTACACCAGAGTTTGGTGACCTAGTAACGTTTGATTATAACGTCAAAGACCTTAAAGGAAACACTATTTACACTAAAGAAGAACTTCAAACACAACACTATGCAATGGACCAACAAGAGTTGTTTAGTGGACTTCGTGAAGGCTTAAAATTAATGCAAGCTGGCGAAACTGCTACATTTATTTTTCCATCTCAAAAAGCTTATGGTTATTATGGTGATGAAAATAAAATAGGAACCAACATTCCAATAATTTGTGAAGTTTCTGTACATTCGATAACCCAAAAAGAATAGAAATAAACCCAATTTAATACAATGAATAATTTAATTAACACAATGAAATTAATAATTATTGCACTTATGGTAAGCCTTTCAAGCACGTCTTGCCAAGATAAATACCCAGATTTAGAAGACGGATTATATGCCGAAATTGTAACCAATTACGGAACTATGGTTGCCAAATTGTATTACGATAAAGTACCAGTAACCGTTGCCAATTTTGTTGGTTTAGCCGAAGGAACACACCCAAAGTTAGCAGACACCTTAAAAGGAAAACCATTTTATAATGGAGTAATTTTTCATCGAGTAATGGACAAATTTATGATCCAAGGTGGTGACCCAACTGGAACAGGTATGGGTAGTGCAGGTTTTAAGTTTTATAGCGAGTTTGACCCATCATTAAGTCACAATAAAGCAGGAATTTTATCTATGGCTAATTCAGGTGGTGTTAACACTAATGGAAGTCAGTTTTTTATAACCGAAGTCCCAAGAACAAATCTAGATGCCTTTTTAGCAGATGGTAGTTTAAAAAATTGTAATGCACCAAGAACTAGTTGTCACCCAGTATTTGGAGAATTGGTATTAGGATTAGATGTACAAGACACCATTTCTAATGTGCCTGTTGCTGGACCAAGAGGGACGACACCTGTAGACGATGTTGTGATGCAACAAGTTAATATTATCCGTAAAGGAAAAGACGCTAAAGCATTTGATGCAGCAAAAGTATTTACAGAGCAAGAACCGTTACTACCAAAAAAATTAGAAGATCTAAAAGCAGAAATGCAAGAAAAAATGAAAGCTCAAGCTAAAGAAGCAGCTGATAAGTTTATTAAAGACAATATTGATAAAAAAGGGGAAGTAAAAGAGTTTTCAACTGGATTAGTAATGATTTTAGATGCTAAACCAAATGGTGTTACACCAAAAGCATCAGACAGAGTGTTAATAGATTGTACTGGTTATTTAGAAAACGGAACATTTTTCTGGACAACAAAAGCAGAAGATGCTAAAAAAGCAAACCAATACAATGAAGATGCAGACAAGCAAGGTGCTTATAAACCGTTTGGTATGCCTTATAACGAATCTGCTACTTTAGTACCAGGATTTAGAGAAGCGATGTTAAATATGGATATTGGTGACAAAGCCAGAATATTTGTACCAAGTTATTTAGGTTATGGTGCATCTGGTAATGGACCAATTCCACCAAACGCTAATATCATTTTTGATTTAGAATTGGTTGGATTGGAGAAAAAATAGAATACAATAAATATAAATACATTAAAAGCACTCTTCGGAGTGCTTTTTTGATTTAAATACTTTGAGTTTTAGTTTAGTTTCTAAAATGTCAAGTGTGCTTTATAATTAATTCATTCATAATAGTATTATTTGTTATAACTTAAAAAGTACACTCCAAAAAATTTCATAACTTTCCAGTCAACTAACTTAAAATTTACAACCTTATGAAATTAGGAGCCTTCTCAATAAGCCTTGCAGTTAAAGATTTAAATACCTCTAAAGCTTTTTACGAAAAATTAGGGTTTAGCGTATTTGCTGGACAACCAGAAAAAAATTATCTAATTATGAAAAATGGGAATTCCCTAGTAGGATTATTTCAAGGGATGTTTGACAATAATATTTTAACTTTTAATCCTGGTTGGGATGAAAGTGCTAATAAATTAGAAGATTTTGATGATGTTAGAAGCATCCAAAAACATTTAAAGCAATACAACGTCCCTTTTATAACAGAAGCTGATGAGAACACCACTGGTCCTGCTAGTTTTGTGGTTTTGGATCCAGATGGAAATGCTATTTTAATAGATCAGCATGTATAAAGTAGCTAATTGCTACTACTCTACAGGAAAATCAAAATATTGATTACGGAAAGGTTCACCTCTTAATGTAAAGTGCCACCACTCTTGCGGATAATTTCTAAAACCATTAGTCAACATCACCTTTTGTAATAATTGTCTGTTAGCTTGTTGCTGTTTACTTAGATTTTTATTGTCAACCCAAGATTCTGTACCAAAAAAGTCATAAGGTGTTCCCATATCCAACTCTTCTCCAGTTTCAAGATTTATAATAGTTAAATCTAAAGTACTACCACTACTGTGTCTAGATTTAGAAGCAATATAACCCTCTTTAAATAGATTTTTCTTTTGCACATTAGGATAATAGTCTTGTTTTTTTAGGGTATCGTTAACTTGTTTAGCCCAACGCACAAAATGGTCAACTGCTCGTTGTGGTCTGTAAGCATCATAAATTTTTAATCCTAACCCTTGTTTTTTTAGTGTATCTTGTACCTTTTGTAAAGCTTTAGCAGCTTGAGTTGTCATAATAACCACTTCTTTATTGTAACCATCTATCTGCTGTCCCACAAAATTATTGTCGTTACAATATCTTAATTCCACAGCTAAGTCATCAATAATATCCTGAGCATAAACAAAACCTTCACGTAATTGTGCAGTGCAAATGATTGTAAAAAATGTTAGTAAAAGTGCTAGACTAAACTTCATGATTAAT
The DNA here is from genome assembly GCF_029760915.1 of Olleya sp. YS. Taxonomy (NCBI): domain Bacteria; kingdom Pseudomonadati; phylum Bacteroidota; class Flavobacteriia; order Flavobacteriales; family Flavobacteriaceae; genus Olleya; species Olleya sp. YS. The sequence goes on from NZ_CP121685.1 coordinate 280,397, forward strand.
TATTTATAGGCTAAATTTAAAAAATAAAAATCAACTAAAGATTGTCATGCTATTTAATGAAGAAATAAAGCTGAATTTACCAGATGCAGAAATAAGCTACTTTCCAAACTTTTTTAATCAAGAAGAAGCAAATCAGTTTTATAAAGTGTTATTAAATGACATCCCTTGGCAACAAGATGATATAACAATTTTTGGAAAAACCTACGCACAGCCTAGACTAACTGCTTTGTTAGCAGATAATAACAAACCCTACAGCTATTCTAATATAACCATGCATCCACACGTATTTGATTCCGCTTTAAACGAAATAAAAAAACGAGTAGAGCAACACGTTGGAATAACTTTTACCACATGTCTTGCAAATTTATACAGAGATGGACAAGATAGTAACGGTTGGCATGCAGATAACGAAAAAGAATTAGGTAAAAATCCAACAATAGCTTCGGTAAGCTTTGGTGAGGCTAGGTATTTTAATTTAAAACACAGACATAACAAAAATCTAAAACAAAAACTATTGCTAGAGCATGGTAGTCTATTATTAATGAAAGGCGAAACACAACACCACTGGTTACATCAAATTGCAAAAACTAAAAAAGTAGTGAAACCAAGAATTAATTTAACGTTTAGAATCATTAAATAAGGATAAAACATTAGGTATTAACTGTAAATAAGTGGATGAGATTCCGTTTAAAGTCAGAGATTTTAAAACCAACAAACTTTTATACGGACTGCATGCTTTAAAAATTTTAAAGATGGGATCCCAACTGTTGTTGGGATTTATGTGACCAACAAGCTATAATTCGCGCTTTGCGCTTTTAAAGCTTGGGTCTTACAAACATAAAAGCCAAGGTCCCTCAACCTTGGCTTTTTGCTATTTGGCATCTTTTGTATTAGGTTAGATTTAGGGTCTCTATATCAACTTAATGGATGCAAATATTAATTAATTAATCCATTGAACTAAAAAGTATGTAATTCTTAGTACGTGTCAAACATAAAACTTATTCTTATAGTTTGCGATAAAAAACATTATAAATCGATGAAATGCATAAAATTTTAACATTTATCGATTAAAATATACTAACTATCGTTTAAAAACACTTTTTTAGCACACTATTTTTTTAATTTGCTTAAAAAATTAAATGTAAATTTGAACGTTATAAATAAAGTTTTGGCACTTAATTTGAATACTTAGTATAAATTTTTTTATATGAAAACCTATCTTTTAGTTCTACTCACTTTGTGTTCTGTTTCTGCAATTGCTCAAGAACAGGACTATTCATCTCAAGACTTAGTCATTAATAAACATATAGAAGGTACTTTATTGCTTCCCAATAATAAAGATAAACCCAATCTAGCTATTATAATTGCTGGATCTGGACCGACAGATAGAAACGGAAATCAGAATTTTTTAAAAAGTAATACCCTAAAAAAACTAGCTATTGGTTTAACCAATAATAATATTGCAACTTTTAGATACGATAAGCGCATTGTAAAACAAATACGAGAAAACAACGTAGACAAAGACATTATGTTTGACGACTTTGTTACTGATGCTACATCTGTCATAGACTATTTTAAACTGCAAGGCAAGTATAATAAAATATTTATCGTTGGGCATAGTCAAGGTAGCCTGGTTGGCATGCTTGCAGCAAAAGATAGAGCTGATGGTTTTATATCCTTAGCTGGAGCTGGCCAAACTATAGATAATGTTATTTTAGAACAAGTCGAAAAAACTGCTCCTCAATTTACTGAAGATACCAAACGTGTGTTTAAAATTTTAAAAGAAGGAAAAACAACTACAGATTACCCTATAGCTTTATCATCAATTTTTAACTTAGACGTTCAAAAATTTATAATGAATTGGATGACCTATAATCCAGTAGAAATAATGAAAACTTTAGATATGCCTTCATTAATCATTAACGGAACCAAGGACTTACAAGTTAGCGAAGCTGAAGCTACGCTTTTAAAAGACGCATCACCTAAAGCAGAATTAAAAATTATTGAAAATATGAATCATGTGCTAGTGACTATTCTAGGTGATGATCTAGAAAACTCAAAATCTTATAACGAGTCACAAAGACCTTTAGCATCAGAGCTTATTGATAGCATAGTTTTGTTTATCAACAAATAATCAAACAACCCTATATAAAACAGAAAAAGCATCCTAAAAGGATGCTTTTTCATACTAACCAACCAAAAATATGATAATTACCACTCGTTTCTATTAGGTAACCACACCTAGAAAGAAAGTCATCATAAGTAATTACACTTTCTATATTACAATTGTCGTGCCAAATCACTGATAATTACACGTTTAAATGTTAAAAAAACACTAAAATTATTAATAGAAAAAGCACCCAAAAAAAGGGTGCTTTTTCATACTAACCAACCAAATGTAATCATTACTCGTTTTAGTTAAGGTAACCACACCTTGTATTAAAAGTCATCATAATTGATTACACACTATACAAATCAATTCTTGTGCCAAACTTTATTTTTAAACCTTTTGTTAACCATTTTATTTGATTATTTTGCGATAAATAAACTAACATTATGAGTGAACCACTATTTACTAACGACACCGTTATTTTTGGCGTATTGATGCTAGCTTTAGGTTTGATTTTTTATACCGAATCATTAAAAGGTGGCTTTTGGGAAAAATTTTATAAGATTGTTCCAGGTCTATTTATGGCGTATATGCTACCAGCAGTATTAACAACCATTGGATTAATTGCTCCAGAATGGGAAACTACTACTGATACTGGAGAAGTTATTAAACATAAAACCAATTTGTATTATGTGGCTAGTCGTTACTTACTACCTGCTGCTTTAGTATTAATGACCTTAAGTATTGACCTAAAAGCTGTTTTTAATTTAGGATGGCGTGCTTTAGTTATGTTTTTTACAGGAACAATTGGGATTGTCATTGGTGGTCCAATTGCCATATTATTAATTTCTATTTTCTCTCCAGAAACTGTTGGTGGAGCTGGTCCAGATGCTGTTTGGAGAGGCTTGTCCACACTAGCAGGAAGTTGGATTGGTGGTGGAGCCAATCAAACTGCTATGCTAGAAATTTTTGAATATAATCAAGCAGAATACGGTAAAATGGTTTTTGTCGATATAGTCGTAGCTAACATTTGGATGGCACTTTTATTAATAGGAATTGGAAAACGTACCAAGATTAATAAATGGCTAAAAGCAGATACGTCTTCTATAGAAGAACTAAAAGAAAAAGTCTCTACTTTTTCTGAAAGTGTAAAACGCAATCCGTCACTTACAGATTTAATGATTTTAGGAGCTATTGGTTTTGGAACAGTAAGTATTGCACATTTAGGTGCTAATTTTTTAGCTCCATTTTTTGGCGAAGTGGTCTCTAATATAGAATCACCAACTTGGAAAAACACACTTACTTTTTTAGATAGTACTTTTTTCTGGATGATTAGTATTGCTACTGTAATTGCAATAGTGCTATCCTTTACAAAAGCACGAAACTACGAAGGTGCTGGAGCTAGTAAATTTGGAAGCGTTTTTATCTATATTTTAGTTGCAACCATCGGAATGAAAATAAACATTGCCTCAATTTTTGACAATTTAGGTTTAATAGCTGTTGGATTAGTCTGGATGACAATTCATGCTATACTTTTAATAGGTGTCGCTAAATTAATTAAAGCACCTTATTTCTTTTTAGCTGTTGGAAGTCAAGCCAATGTTGGTGGTGCAGCATCTGCTCCAATTGTAGCGTCTGCATTTCATCCTTCTCTAGCAACGGTTGGTGTCCTTTTAGCAGTTGTTGGATATGCTGTAGGGACTTTAGCCGCAATTGGTTGTACTATTTTAATGCAATTAGCTGCAGGAGGTTAGTATTTTTGTGATATTTATTTGATATTTGCCCACGCTTAAAAACAAGTTTTAAATGAAAAAAATTATTGCATTATTAATCTTAGTTTCTCTATTTTCTTGTAGAACTGATGCTGATAAACTAACAGTTAAAGGTACAGTTAAAGGATTAAAAAAAGGAACCATATATTTAAAGAAAATAGAAGATACTTTATTAGTTACTGTAGATTCTATTAGTATTAACGGTTCACCAGATTTTACTTTACAATCAGATATTGAAGAACCTGAGATGTTTTATTTGTACTTAAATAAAAATACTAAAGAAGATGAACGTATTTCATTTTTTGCTGATAAAGGATTAACAGAAATTAATACGACACTTAAAAACTTTGCTTATGATGCTAAAATCAAAGGATCAAAACAGCACGAAACTTTAGAAGAATATTTAGCAATGATTGGTAAGTTTAACAATAAAAATCTAGAGCTAACAAAACAAATGTTGGAAGCTGCCAGAGATAACGATAGCTTAAAATTAAAACAGACAGAAACTGCTTTAAATAACTTTACAAAACGCAAGTACTTGTTTACTGCCAATTTTGCAGTTAATCATAAAGATAGCGAGGTGTCTCCTTATTTAGCACTTTCAGAAATTTATGATGCTAATATCAAATACCTTGATACCATTAATAACGTATTAAGTCCAAAAATTAAAGCTTCAAAGTATGGTAAAGCTTTAGAAAAATATATTTCTAAAATTAAAGAAGAAGAAAAACAGTAGTAATCTACTAAATCTATAAAATAACAAAAAAGCCATTTAATTACTTAAATGGCTTTTTATTTATATTTATCTCAACTTAGAGAAGCTTCTAAGAGCCGATGGAGGGACTTACTTCGACTTCGCTCAGCATAAACTTCTCGTCCCTCAATTTTTAATTAATATTAATTTTTTGAAATAAAAAAGCCTCTCTACTTAGAGAAGCTTCTAAGAGCCGATGGAGGGACTTACTTCGACTACGCTCAGCATAAACTTCTCGTCCCTCAATTTTTAATTAATGCTGATTTTTTGAAATAAAAAAGCCTCTCTACTTAGAGAAGCTTCTAAGAGCCGATGGAGGGACTCGAACCCACGACCTGCTGATTACAAATCAGCTGCTCTAGCCAGCTGAGCTACATCGGCAAAAAGAGTTGGCAAATATAATTCTGAAAATTAAATATGCAAACTCTTTTTCGTAGGATTATCCTAACTTATTGATTCTGTCAATTAATGCACGACCTTTATCCTCAAGCTCTTGTTTAATTGCATTAAAATGTGCTTTTTTATTCTCTACATCTCTAGCATTAGTCTTAGCTATCAAATCGTCAAAGGTATCAATTGCATCATCTATAATTGCTTCACTTTTTTTAGTATCCTTATCTGTGTTTGAATATTCCCAAACATAAACTGCTTCAATAATATCTCCTAAAACATAATTAATGTCTTTTTTTAGGTCTCTTTTATTTGCCATAATATTAAAATTTATTTAGCTGCAAAGCTACATATAAAGTTCCAAATTAGAACTATTTATAAGCATTTTAAAGCCTTTATTTTAATTGATTGAGGTTATTTACCAGAATAACTAACAAAGTTTCTTGGTGTCTCATAAAGAGTTACTTCTAAGTCTAAATTAGGTTCTAATTTAGCCTTAATTTTATTGTAGATAACAACTACTATGTTTTCTGCGGTAGGATTTAAATGTTTAAATTCTTCTACTTCGACATTAAGATTTTTATGATCAAAAGCGTCCTCTACTTCTGCTTTAATAATATCTTTTAATATTTTGACATCTATTACATACCCTGTTTCTTGATCTATATCTCCTGTAACACTTGCTATTAACTCATAGTTGTGACCATGATAGTTAGGGTTATTACACTTCCCAAAGATTTTATCATTTTTTTCAAAAGACCAATCCTTTCTATATAATCTATGCGCTGCATTAAAATGTGCTTTTCTGTTTACTGTTACTCTCATGATTGGATATTTATAAAATCGTAGAACTTATCAAAAATTATTTTAAACCAGGCAGTATATAGTTCTGGTTGGGTTTCTATATCTGTCTTAACATCTTCTAATAGCATCCATTTCCAAGCTTCTACTTCGTCTTTATTAATAATTGGCTCATCTTGGTAGTAACCAACCATAATATGGTCTAATTCATGCTCTGTTAGGCCATTATCAAATGGTGCTTTGTATATAAATGAGGTTTTTTCTTCTAAATCTGTAACAAAACCCATTTCTTCTTGTAAACGTCTAGTACCAGCTTCTATATTGGTTTCTCCATCACGTTGATGACTACAACATGTGTTAGTCCATAATCCTGGAGAATGATATTTACTTAATGCTCTTTGTTGAAGCATTAACTCATTTTTATCATTGAAAACAAAAACTGAAAAAGCGCGATGCAATACTGCTTTTTCGTGTGCTTCCATTTTTGGCATTAAACCTATTTGCTCATCAAACTGATTGACTAAAATTACTTTTTCTTCTTCCATTAATTCTTATTAATACACAAAGTTAAGGATTAGACTTTTGGTAATTTTTGTTTTAAGTTAATTTTAATAAAAAAGCATCTCTAATAGAGATGCTTTTTTATTAAATACCAATTAATATTATCTATTAATAACTATAAAGTTACTTCTTCTATTCCAATCGTGCTCGTCTTCTGAACATTTTACTCCATTACTACATCTATTAACTAACATAGTTTCACCATATCCTCGACCTTCTAACCTATCTGGAGATATGCCTCCTTTTTCAATAATATATTGTTTTGTTGAAACATTTCTTCTGTTAGATAAAGCCCAATTGTAATCGTCTGATGCTCTAGAGTCTGTATGCGATTGAACATCAATTCTGATAGTTGGGTATTTTTTCATGTAATTAATGACCTTCCATAACTCAACTTCTGCGTCAGGTCTAATGTTAGACTTATCAAAATCAAAATAAATTGGATTTAAATCTAATACTTCTACTAAATCTCTACCAACATCTGCTGGCTTGGTAGTTTCTGGAGTTAAGTTAAGCTTTAAGACCACATCTTCCCTCTTGCTAGGATTAACAACAAAAGTTTGATCTGATTGAATGAAACCATCCTTAGATGCAATGATATTATATTTTTGCTTAGTACATGGTCCTTCATAACTAAAAGATCCATTTTGATCTGAAGTTAGGTTTTGGACTTCAATTCCTTTTTCATTTATAACTACTACACTTGCATAAGGTATTATGGCATTAGTATTTTTATTTACTGTAGTACCAGAAACTAACTGTGTACAGAATGATCTAGAAAATCTGTAGATGTCATCATCTCCTTTTCCGTTATATCTGTTGGACGTTAAATATCCTTCATTTGAGAATTCGTCTATAATAAATTCAAAATCATCTCTGGAACTGTTGATAGGCTTACCTAGATTAGTAACCGTCTGTGTTACATCATCTAACTTAGTCATGAAAACATCTAATCCACCTAATCCTTGGTGACCATCTGAAGAAAAATATAAAGTTCCATTGTTACTAATGTAAGGGAAATTTTCTCTACCCTCTGTATTTATTTTACTTCCTAAATTTACTGGATCTCCATAGCTACCATCTTCTAAAATATCTACATAGTAGATGTCTGATTTACCTTGTGTTCCTGGCATATCACTTGCAAAGTATAATCTAGATTCATCTAAGTTTAATGCAGGATGCGCAACATTATAATCATCATTGTTGAATGGCATACTCGTAATATTTGTCCAAGCACCATTTATAAACTCTGCTTTAAAAATCTTCAATCCATTAACTTTCTCGTCACTTTTTCTAACTTTTCCTTTATAGTAGTTGTTTCTAGTAAAATACATTGTGTTACCGTCTTGAGTAAACGTAGTTGATGACTCGTGAAACTTAGTATTTAAAGTAGAAGAAAATGGTTTTGCAGTGTTATCTTCATTACTTATAAAATATAAATCTAAGAATGGCTGTTCATTCCATTTATAAAGCTTACCATCACCTCTGGATGATGCAAATACTATCCCATCCTTATAAAAAGAAGTTCCAAAATCTGAAAAACGTGAGTTAAAATCTAAGTTTTCTAATTCAAAATCTCCAGAAAGTGCCTCTATGGTTTCAAGGTAATTTGGTGATTTTGAAAATAGGATGGCTCTAGAATCTTCTGGTTTTAAAGTTGCAAATTTTTTCATATTTGCATTAGCACGTTCATAGTCACCTATCGCCTTTAAACTCATTGCATATCTGTAGTAATATTCATATTCAACAACAGCGTCTAGTTTAAAGAGCTCTCCATACCATTTTGAAGCTTCTTCCATCTGCGTATTAAAATAATATGCATTAGCTAATTTTTTATAAACTTCTGGTGTTTTATTACCGTTTTCAACCAATTTTAATAATTCCTTGGTTGTAGCTACATATGATAAATTATCATATTTTTTTTCGGCACTACTACTTATACCATCCTTTTGAGAAAAAGAAACATTAAATGTCAGTATAGTAATTAAAGTAGAAAGTATAAATCTATTTTTCATAATTATTATTGTCAATTATTAGAAGAATCTTGGTGATAATATTTTAGAAATATCTCTTGGTTCAAACCTCAGAAAAACCTCAAAAGATCCTGCATCAAATTTGGTTTGCCCTAAATCTGTTACTTCTCTATCGTAAGCAAGTCCTAATAGAAAACTGTCAGATATTTGGTATCCAAATAATCCACTAACAGCAGCATCCCAACGATATGCTAGACCAAATGTAAATTTTTCATTAAATAATGCATTTAATGTTAAATCTGCTTGTAATGGTGCTCCTGTAACTGCTTTAACCAAAAATGCTGGTTTAAGTTTAATATCGGTATCTAAGTCAAAAACATAACCACCAATTAAGTATGCATTCATTCTTTCTTTAGCTTGTGATAAAGAAGACTCATCAAAATGAGTAGTTTCTAATAAGTTTGGAACAGATAAACCTAAATACCATCTATCTGCTTGACGATAATAAATACCAGCTCCAACATTGGGAGAAAACTTATTTTCAATGTCTGATTGTAATAATGCGTCTCCGTTGTTATATTGACTAAGTTCAGAATATCGTATATCTAGCAAATGCCCACCACCTTTTAAACCTAAAGATAACCTACCTTCTTCAGACGTATGTATTGTATAAGAAAAATCAATATCTACATAAGTTTCTTGAGTTGGACCAATTCTATCATTTATTACCGATAGACCTAAACCTACTTTATTCTCTCCTCCTAAAGGGGAATGAATATTAAAAGTACCTGTATCTGGCGCACCATCCAATCCTACCCATTGGGTACGATATAATAATAGTGCACTTAAACCATCTCTTTGACCTGCATAAGCTGGGTTTACACTCATAGTATTATACATGTACTGAGTGTATTGTGCATCTTGTTGAGCAGACACATCTACTAAGCTTATAGAACTTATTAGAACGACTAAAATTAAAATTTTATTTCTCATTATAAATAAAGGTATAATTATATTTTTAATTAGAGATAGCCTTTTCAGGCTATCTCTTTCTTATAGATTATTAACGTTGAATATATAAATATCCAGCTCTTGATTTAGTTTCTCCATCTTTATTGTATTCAACAATATAGAAGTAGGTACCTACTGGTAATTGTTTTTCAACTTCAACGTTTACTCTTCCATTAGATTCACCTGTAAAGAAGTTACCATTTTGAGCATAACCTTTAGTTTCAAACACTATTACTCCCCATCTGTTATAAATCTTAACAGTGTTTTCAGGATATAATTCTATGTTTCTTATTACAAACACATCATTATCACCATCTCCGTTAGGCGTTACTGCATTGAAAATTTCTAAATCATCTTCAGAAGGTGAAGCATTATTTACATCTAAATAATCAGGTAAACCATCTCCATCACTATCTACTGCATCACCACCAAATCCAATTCCATCCATATTTGGATCTGGATACTCATCTTCTGTTAAAATTCCGTCGTTATCATCGTCAGTATCTAAATAATCTGGAATACCATCTCCATCTGTATCATCATTTGTTGGATCATTATCTCCTGTAGGATTAACGTCTCCATCTGAAACATCAACATCTCCATAATCTTCGTTAATAGTATCTACTCCGTCATTATCATCATCAGGATCTAACCAGTTTGGCATTCCATCTCCATCTGTATCGCCAAACGGGAATTCGACTCCATTTGGTACATTATCAAAATCACAATCTCCTGCTAACCATTCTGCCGATTGAGGAACAGTAGTACTAGATGTAATAAAGTCACATGGATCTAATGGATCTGTATTATCATCTAATTCAGTTCCGTTAATTACTCCATCACCATCGCAATCTAATGCTTCCCATGCTGGGGAAACTGAATCATCGTCTTGGCTTGCAGTTAAGAAATCACATGGATCTAATGGATCTGTTCCATCAGTAATTTCTTGTCCATTAGTTACTCCATCACCATCACAGTCTGCTGCTAAGTATAAAACATCTGGTGTCAACGTAACATCTGATATAATGAAATCACACGGATCGTTCGGATCTGTTGGTGCCTCTCCATCTGGTGGTGTTAATTCATCGCCATTTGTTACTCCGTCACCATCACAGTCTGCTGCTAAGAACGCTGCATCTGGTGTTAACGTTATATCTGATGTAATGAAATCACACGGATCGTTCGGATCTGTTGGTGCCTCTCCATCTGGTGGTGTTAATTCATCGCCATTTGTTACTCCGTCACCATCACAGTCTGCTGCTAAGAACGCTGCATCTGGTGTTAACGTTATATCTGATGTAATGAAATCACACGGATCGTTTGGATCTGTTGGTGCCTCTCCATCTGGTGGTGTTAATTCATCGCCATTTGTTACTCCGTCACCATCACAGTCTGCTGCTAAGAACGCTGCATCTGGTGTTAACGTTATATCTGATGTAATGAAATCACACGGATCGTTTGGATCTGTTGGTGCCTCTCCATCTGGTGGTGTTAATTCATCGCCATTTGTTACTCCGTCACCATCACAGTCTGCTGCTAAGAACGCTGCATCTGGTGTTAACGTTATATCTGATGTAATGAAATCACACGGATCGTTTGGATCTGTTGGTGCCTCTCCATCTGGTGGTGTTAATTCATCGCCATTTGTTACTCCGTCACCATCACAGTCTGCTGCTAAGAACGCTGCATCTGGTGTTAACGTTATATCTGATGTAATGAAATCACACGGATCGTTTGGATCTGTTGGTGCCTCTCCATCTGGTGGTGTTAATTCATCACCATTTGTTACTCCGTCACCATCACAGTCTGCTGCTAAGAACGCTGCATCTGGTGTTAACGTTATATCTGATGTAATGAAATCACACGGATCGTTTGGATCTGTTGGTGCCTCTCCATCTGGTGGTGTTAATTCATCACCATTTGTTACTCCGTCACCATCACAGTCTGCTGCTAAGAACGCTGCATCTGGTGTTAACGTTATATCTGATGTAATGAAATCACACGGATCTTTTGGATCTGTTGGTGCCTCTCCATCTGGTGGTGTTAATTCATCACCATTTGTTACTCCGTCACCATCACAGTCTGCTGCTAAGAACGCTGCATCTGGTGTTAACGTTATATCTGATGTAATGAAATCACACGGATCGTTTGGATCTGTTGGTGTCTCTCCATCTGGTGGTGTTAATTCATCACCATTTGTTACTCCGTCACCATCACAGTCTGCTGCTAAGAACGCTGCATCTGGTGTTAACGTTATATCTGATGTAATGAAATCACACGGATCGTTTGGATCTGTTGGTGCCTCTCCATCTGGTGGTGTTAATTCATCACCATTTGTTACTCCGTCACCATCACAGTCTGCTGCTAAGAACGCTGCATCTGGTGTTAACGTTATATCTGATGTAATGAAATCACACGGATCGTTTGGATCTGTTGGTGCCTCTCCATCTGGTGGTGTTAATTCATCACCATTTGTTACTCCGTCACCATCACAGTCTGCTGCTAAGAACGCTGCATCTGGTGTTAACGTTATATCTGATGTAATGAAATCACACGGATCGTTTGGATCTGTTGGTGCCTCTCCATCTGGTGGTGTTAATTCATCACCATTTGTTACTCCGTCACCATCACAGTCTGCTGCTAAGAACGCTGCATCTGGTGTTAACGTTATATCTGATGTAATGAAATCACACGGATCGTTTGGATCTGTTGGTGCCTCTCCATCTGGTGGTGTTAATTCATCACCATTTGTTACTCCGTCACCATCACAGTCTGCTGCTAAGAACGCTGCATCTGGTGTTAACGTTATATCTGATGTAATGAAATCACACGGATCGTTTGGATCTGTTGGTGCCTCTCCATCTGGTGGTGTTAATTCATCACCATTTGTTACTCCGTCACCATCACAGTCTGCTGCTAAGAACGCTGCATCTGGTGTTAACGTTATATCTGATGTAATGAAATCACACGGATCGTTTGGATCTGTTGGTGTCTCTCCATCTGGTGGTGTTAATTCATCACCATTTGTTACTCCGTCACCATCACAGTCTGCTGCTAAGAACGCTGCATCTGGTGTTAACGTTATATCTGATGTAATGAAATCACACGGATCGTTTGGATCTGTTGGTGCCTCTCCATCTGGTGGTGTTAATTCATCACCATTTGTTACTCCGTCACCATCACAGTCTGCTGCTAAGAACGCTGCATCTGGTGTTAACGTTATATCTGATGTAATGAAATCACACGGATCGTTTGGATCTGTTGGTGCCTCTCCATCTGGTGGTGTTAATTCATCACCATTTGTTACTCCGTCACCATCACAGTCTGCTGCTAAGAACGCTGCATCTGGTGTTAACGTTATATCTGATGTAATGAAATCACACGGATCGTTTGGATCTGTTGGTGCCTCTCCATCTGGTGGTGTTAATTCATCACCATTTGTTACTCCGTCACCATCACAGTCTGCTGCTAAGAACGCTGCATCTGGTGTTAACGTTATATCTGATGTAATGAAATCACACGGATCGTTTGGATCTGTTGGTGTCTCTCCATCTGGTGGTGTTAATTCATCACCATTTGTTACTCCGTCACCATCACAGTCTGCTGCTAAGAACGCTGCATCTGGTGTTAACGTTATATCTGATGTAATGAAATCACACGGATCGTTTGGATCTGTTGGTGCCTCTCCATCTGGTGGTGTTAATTCATCACCATTTGTTACTCCGTCACCATCACAGTCTGCTGCTAAATCAGAAAGACAGTCTTGTATCGTTACCGTTCCGCTTGGGTCTGTGTTTACTGTATTACCACTGGTTACCGTTCCGTCTACTGTGAAATCTTCATCGCCTTCTGCGATATTATCATCTGTAATTGGAATACTAACATCTACACTTGTACTTCCTGCTGGAATCGTTACTGTAGTGGTTGTCGTTGTATAATCTGATGTACCTGCGGTTCCACTTGTCGTTACAATATCTATTACCGTATCTACTGAACTTGGCGTGTTGATGGTTACTGGTACTGTTGCGGTACCATCACCTTCGTCTACTGTCACGTCACCTATGGTTACCGTTACTGGATCGTTATCTGTAATCGTTACCGTTCCGCTTGGATCCGTATTGTTAGTGTTACCACTGGTTACCGTTCCATCTACTGTAAAGTCCTCTGTTGGCTCGCCAATGTTATCATCCGTTATTGGAATACTAACATCTACTGATGTGCTGCCTGCTGGAATCGTTACTGTAGTGGTGGTCGTTGTATAATCTGATGTACCTGCAGTTCCACTTGTCGTGACAATATCTATTACTGTATCTACTGAACTTGGTGTGCTTAAGGTTACTGGTACTGTTGCGGTACCATCGCCTTCGTCTACTGTCACATCGCCTATGGTTACTGTTACTGAATCGTTATCTGTAATCGTTACCGTTCCGCTTGGGTCTGTGTTTACTGTATTACCACTGGTTACCGTTCCGTCTACTGTGAAATCTTCATCGCCTTCTGCGATATTATCATCTGTAATTGGAATACTAACATCTACACTTGTACTTCCTGCTGGAATCGTTACTGTAGTGGTTGTCGTGGTATAATCTGATGTGCCTGCGGTTCCACTTGTTGTTACAATATCTATTACCGTATCTACTGAACTTGGCGTGTCGATGGTTACTGGTACTGTTGCTGTACCATCGCCTTCGTCTACTGTCACATCACCTATGGTTACCGTTACTGGATCATTATCCGTAATGGTTACCGTTCCGCTTGGATCCGTATTGTTAGTGTTACCACTGGTTACCGTTCCATCTACTGTAAAGTCCTCTGTTGGCTCGCCAATGTTATCATCCGTTATTGGAATACTAACATCTACTGATGTGCTGCCTGCTGGAATCGTTACTGTAGTGGTTGTCGTTGTATAATCTGATGTACCTGCGGTTCCTGAGGTAGTTACAATATCTATGACTGTATCTACTGAACTTGGTGTGCTTAAGGTTACTGGTACTGTTGCGGTACCATCGCCTTCGTCTACTGTCACATCGCCTATGGTTACTGTTACTGAATCGTTATCTGTAATCGTTACCGTTCCGCTTGGGTCTGTGTTTACTGTATTACCACTGGTTACCGTTCCGTCTACTGTGAAATCTTCATCGCCTTCTGCGATATTATCATCTGTAATTGGAATACTAACATCTACACTTGTACTTCCTGCTGGAATCGTTACTGTAGTGGTTGTCGTGGTATAATCTGATGTGCCTGCGGTTCCTGAGGTAGTTACAATATCTATTACCGTATCTACTGAACTTGGCGTGTCGATGGTTACTGGTACTGTTGCTGTACCATCGCCTTCGTCTACTGTCACATCACCTATGGTTACCGTTACTGGATCATTATCCGTAATGGTTACCGTTCCGCTTGGATCCGTATTGTTAGTGTTACCACTGGTTACCGTTCCATCTACTGTAAAGTCCTCTGTTGGCTCGCCAATGTTATCATCCGTTATTGGAATACTAACATCTACTGATGTGCTGCCTGCTGGAATCGTTACTGTAGTGGTTGTCGTTGTATAATCTGATGTACCTGCGGTTCCTGAGGTAGTTACAATATCTATGACTGTATCTACTGAACTTGGTGTGCTTAAGGTTACTGGTACTGTTGCGGTACCATCGCCTTCGTCTACTGTCACATCGCCTATGGTTACTGTTACTGAATCGTTATCTGTAATCGTTACCGTTCCGCTTGGGTCTGTGTTTACTGTATTACCACTGGTTACCGTTCCGTCTACTGTGAAATCTTCTGGTCCTTCTGCAATAGCATCATCTGTAATTGGAATACTAACATCTACACTTGTACTTCCTGCTGGAATCGTTACTGTAGTGGTTGTCGTGGTATAATCTGATGTGCCTGCGGTTCCACTTGTTGTTACAATATCTATTACCGTATCTACTGAACTTGGCGTGTCGATGGTTACTGGTACTGTTGCTGTACCATCGCCTTCGTCTACTGTCACATCACCTATGGTTACCGTTACTGGATCATTATCCGTAATGGTTACCGTTCCGCTTGGATCCGTATTGTTAGTGTTACCACTGGTTACCGTTCCATCTACTGTAAAGTCCTCTGTTGGCTCGCCAATGTTATCATCCGTTATTGGAATACTAACATCTACTGATGTGCTGCCTGCTGGAATCGTTACTGTAGTGGTTGTCGTTGTATAATCTGATGTACCTGCGGTTCCACTTGTCGTGACAATATCTATTACTGTATCTACTGAACTTGGTGTGCTTAAGGTTACTGGTACTGTTGCGGTACCATCGCCTTCGTCTACTGTCACATCGCCTATGGTTACTGTTACTGAATCGTTATCTGTAATCGTTACCGTTCCGCTTGGGTCTGTGTTTACTGTATTACCACTGGTTACCGTTCCGTCTACTGTGAAATCTTCTGGTCCTTCTGCAATAGCATCATCTGTAATTGGAATACTAACATCTACACTTGTACTTCCTGCTGGAATGGTTACCGTAGTGGTTGTCGTGGTATAATCTGATGTGCCTGCGGTTCCTGAGGTAGTTACAATATCTATTACCGTATCTACTGAACTTGGCGTGTCGATGGTTACTGGTACTGTTGCTGTACCATCGCCTTCGTCTACTGTCACATCACCTATGGTTACCGTTACTGGATCATTATCCGTAATGGTTACCGTTCCGCTTGGATCCGTATTGTTAGTGTTACCACTGGTTACCGTTCCATCTACTGTAAAGTCCTCTGTTGGCTCGCCAATGTTATCATCCGTTATTGGAATACTAACATCTACTGATGTGCTGCCTGCTGGAATCGTTACTGTAGTGGTTGTCGTTGTATAATCTGATGTACCTGCGGTTCCTGAGGTAGTTACAATATCTATGACTGTATCTACTGAACTTGGTGTGCTTAAGGTTACTGGTACTGTTGCGGTACCATCGCCTTCGTCTACTGTCACATCGCCTATGGTTACTGTTACTGAATCGTTATCTGTAATCGTTACCGTTCCGCTTGGGTCTGTGTTTACTGTATTACCACTGGTTACCGTTCCGTCTACTGTGAAATCTTCATCGCCTTCTGCGATATTATCATCTGTAATTGGAATACTAACATCTACACTTGTACTTCCTGCTGGAATCGTTACTGTAGTGGTTGTCGTGGTATAATCTGATGTGCCTGCGGTTCCACTTGTTGTTACAATATCTATTACCGTATCTACTGAACTTGGCGTGTCGATGGTTACTGGTACTGTTGCTGTACCATCGCCTTCGTCTACTGTCACATCACCTATGGTTACCGTTACTGGATCATTATCCGTAATGGTTACCGTTCCGCTTGGATCCGTATTGTTAGTGTTACCACTGGTTACCGTTCCATCTACTGTAAAGTCCTCTGTTGGCTCGCCAATGTTATCATCCGTTATTGGAATACTAACATCTACTGATGTGCTGCCTGCTGGAATCGTTACTGTAGTGGTTGTCGTTGTATAATCTGATGTACCTGCGGTTCCTGAGGTAGTTACAATATCTATGACTGTATCTACTGAACTTGGTGTGCTTAAGGTTACTGGTACTGTTGCGGTACCATCGCCTTCGTCTACTGTCACATCGCCTATGGTTACTGTTACTGAATCGTTATCTGTAATCGTTACCGTTCCGCTTGGGTCTGTGTTTACTGTATTACCACTGGTTACCGTTCCGTCTACTGTGAAATCTTCATCGCCTTCTGCGATATTATCATCTGTAATTGGAATACTAACATCTACACTTGTACTTCCTGCTGGAATGGTTACCGTAGTGGTTGTCGTGGTATAATCTGATGTGCCTGCGGTTCCTGAGGTAGTTACAATATCTATTACCGTATCTACTGAACTTGGCGTGTCGATGGTTACTGGTACTGTTGCGGTACCATCGCCTTCGTCTACTGTCACATCACCTATGGTTACCGTTACTGGATCATTATCCGTAATGGTTACCGTTCCGCTTGGATCCGTATTGTTAGTGTTACCACTGGTTACCGTTCCATCTACTGTAAAGTCCTCTGTTGGCTCGCCAATGTTATCATCCGTTATTGGAATACTAACATCTACTGATGTGCTGCCTGCTGGAATCGTTACTGTAGTGGTCGTCGTGGTATAATCTGATGTACCTGCGGTTCCTGAGGTAGTTACAATATCTATTACTGTATCTACTGAACTTGGTGTGCTTAAGGTTACTGGTACTGTTGCGGTACCATCGCCTTCGTCTACTGTCACATCGCCTATGGTTACTGTTACTGAATCGTTATCTGTAATCGTTACCGTTCCGCTTGGGTCTGTGTTTACTGTATTACCACTGGTTACCGTTCCGTCTACTGTGAAATCTTCTGGTCCTTCTGCAATAGCATCATCTGTAATTGGAATACTAACATCTACACTTGTACTTCCTGCTGGAATCGTTACTGTAGTGGTTGTCGTGGTATAATCTGATGTGCCTGCGGTTCCACTTGTTGTTACAATATCTATTACCGTATCTACTGAACTTGGCGTGTCGATGGTTACTGGTACTGTTGCTGTACCATCGCCTTCGTCTACTGTCACATCACCTATGGTTACCGTTACTGGATCATTATCCGTAATGGTTACCGTTCCGCTTGGATCCGTATTGTTAGTGTTACCACTGGTTACGGTTCCATCTACTGTAAAGTCCTCTGTTGGCTCGCCAATGTTATCATCCGTTATTGGAATACTAACATCTACTGATGTGCTGCCTGCTGGAATCGTTACTGTAGTGGTTGTCGTTGTATAATCTGATGTACCTGCGGTTCCTGAGGTAGTTACAATATCTATGACTGTATCTACTGAACTTGGTGTGCTTAAGGTTACTGGTACTGTTGCGGTACCATCGCCTTCGTCTACTGTCACATCGCCTATGGTTACTGTTACTGAATCGTTATCTGTAATCGTTACCGTTCCGCTTGGGTCTGTGTTTACTGTATTACCACTGGTTACCGTTCCGTCTACTGTGAAATCTTCATCGCCTTCTGCGATATTATCATCTGTAATTGGAATACTAACATCTACACTTGTACTTCCTGCTGGAATCGTTACTGTAGTGGTTGTCGTGGTATAATCTGATGTGCCTGCGGTTCCTGAGGTAGTTACAATATCTATTACCGTATCTACTGAACTTGGCGTGTCGATGGTTACTGGTACTGTTGCTGTACCATCGCCTTCGTCTACTGTCACATCACCTATGGTTACCGTTACTGGATCATTATCCGTAATGGTTACCGTTCCGCTTGGATCCGTATTGTTAGTGTTACCACTGGTTACCGTTCCATCTACTGTAAAGTCCTCTGTTGGCTCGCCAATGTTATCATCCGTTATTGGAATACTAACATCTACTGATGTGCTGCCTGCTGGAATCGTTACTGTAGTGGTTGTCGTTGTATAATCTGATGTACCTGCGGTTCCTGAGGTAGTTACAATATCTATTACTGTATCTACTGAACTTGGTGTGCTTAAGGTTACTGGTACTGTTGCGGTACCATCGCCTTCGTCTACTGTCACATCGCCTATGGTTACTGTTACTGAATCGTTATCTGTAATCGTTACCGTTCCGCTTGGGTCTGTGTTTACTGTATTACCACTGGTTACCGTTCCGTCTACTGTGAAATCTTCTGGTCCTTCTGCAATAGCATCATCTGTAATTGGAATACTAACATCTACACTTGTACTTCCTGCTGGAATCGTTACTGTAGTGGTTGTCGTGGTATAATCTGATGTGCCTGCGGTTCCACTTGTTGTTACAATATCTATTACCGTATCTACTGAACTTGGCGTGTCGATGGTTACTGGTACTGTTGCTGTACCATCGCCTTCGTCTACTGTCACATCACCTATGGTTACCGTTACTGGATCATTATCCGTAATGGTTACCGTTCCGCTTGGATCCGTATTGTTAGTGTTACCACTGGTTACGGTTCCATCTACTGTAAAGTCCTCTGTTGGCTCGCCAATGTTATCATCCGTTATTGGAATACTAACATCTACTGATGTGCTGCCTGCTGGAATCGTTACTGTAGTGGTTGTCGTTGTATAATCTGATGTACCTGCGGTTCCTGAGGTAGTTACAATATCTATGACTGTATCTACTGAACTTGGTGTGCTTAAGGTTACTGGTACTGTTGCGGTACCATCGCCTTCGTCTACTGTCACATCGCCTATGGTTACTGTTACT